>JAJXZA010000172.1 GCA_021780285.1 Planctomycetota bacterium | reverse complement strand
TCCGCGAACGCTGCCGCAGGCGAAAGAATTATCCAAATTGCTCAAGCACATCGAGCGGCCTCTGGACCTCATCATCAACCTGGATGTTCCGCTGGATGTGCTGTCACGCCGCTTTGAGGGCCGCCGCGTATGCCCGATATGCCGCGACGTTTACCATATTGATTCCAACCCGCCGATTAAACCGGGCATCTGCAACAATGAAGGCTCGCGGCTCATCATCCGTGAAGACGATATGCCCGACGTGGTGCGCACCCGGCTTTCAACATACCAGAAATTGACAGCTCCGCTTATAGAGTTTTACGCAACGACCGAGGCTGAGCGGTTTGTCACCATTAATTCGGCCGGTCAGCCGGATGAAGTGACCGGGCTGGTATTGGCGGCTATAGAAAAAAGGCTCGCATCAGACATCAGTCAAAACGGCAAACGGGAGGCTGCGCCATGAGCGTGTCACTCAAGCGCCCCGCCGAAATAGAAGCGATGCGGCGAGCCGGCCGCCTGGTGCATCGGGCGCTGGAGCGATGCCGCGCCGCGGTACACCCCGGCATCACCACTGTACAGTTGGATCAAATAGCGCTCGACGCCTGGCTGGAGGCCGGCGCCCGGGGGCTGTTCAAAAACTACCCGACCTACGAGCCGGGCAAAGGGTTTCCGGGCAATACATGCATCAGTGTGAATGAAGAGGTTGTGCACGGCATACCCGGCCCGCGGGCTTTGCAGGCAGGCGATCTGGTGAGCATAGATTGCGGCATACTGCTGGATGGCTGGTGCGGCGACTCGGCCATTACGGTTCCGGTGGGACCCGTTGAGCCGAAACTTCAGAAACTCATTGATGTAACCCGCGAAACGTTGGAATTGGCTATCAGTGCGGTGCGACCGGGCCTCCGCTGGAGCGACATTGCCCGTGCCATGCAGCGCCATGTTGAAAGCAACGGATTCTCATGCGTACGCGAATTTGTCGGCCACGGCATAGGCCGGCGATTACACGAAGACCCCAAAGTGCCGAATTTTACCTCGCCGGAGTTTGAACGCCGCGGCGATTTTTACCTCCAGGCCGGCATGACGATTGCCATTGAGCCAATGGTTATTCTTGGCGGCCAGGAGGTGGTTGTGCTGGATGACGGCTGGACGGTGGTGACCAGGGACGGCACTCCGGCGGCCCACATTGAGCATACGGTGGCCGTTACAGCCACGGGAAGCGACATCTTGACAGATGGGCGGTAACGTGGGATATTGCATAATTCAGCCGAAAACGCAAGTTAACGGATGGCTTGCCGTCGGCGCCTGAAAAGGCGTTGCGGCAAGGTGAGGTTGTTGCCAGAAGGAATCGAATGCCCAAGGAAGACGCGATACGACTGGAAGCCATTGTTACGGAGGCTTTGCCCAATGCGATGTTTCGGGTGAAACTGGAGAATGGGCATATTCTGCTGGCGCATATTTCGGGCAAAATGAGGGTGAACTACATTCGCATACTTCCCGGCGACAAGGTCACGGTGGAAATGTCGCCCTACGATTTAAGCCGCGGACGCATTATTCAGCGGAATTAGCGGGACCTTGAGAGCAGAGCCGGTCTTTTTGAAGGTATGGCTTGGTGTCCGGGAGAATTTTGCAGACCACTGGCAACATGGCTGCGGGTTTGCTATACTGTTTGGTTTGCCCTGCCAAGGAGCGGGGAGCCGCTTGGGGGCGTCGGCCTTGTTACTTTGGCTTACGCACGGCGGGTAAAAACGAGTTGTTTCTCGGCGGATTGCGGCGGCCTTTGTTGCAGTCGCGGTACCCCCGGCCCAAGGCATTGTAAAGGCGGGCGTAAGCCCGGCGGAGTAAAGCGATGAAAGTCAGGTCGAGCGTTAAGCGTATTTGTGAGCATTGCGTTGTGGTTCGCCGCAACGGTGTGCTTCGGGTTATTTGCAAGGTGGACCCGCGCCATAAACAACGACAGGGTTAAGGTTTAAAGGGTGTTTTTAGCCCGGTGCCGCCTGTGGAGGGCTTGGTCTCTCTGGACGCCATCAGCGGGTTGTCAAAAACAGCCTTGAGGTCTGTGTGGGTTTGCAAAGCACGGACATTTTTAAGATATAAACCGCCGGTTGAGGCCGGCTATTTTCAACAGGAGCTCCTATGCCGCGTATTGCCGGTGTTGACATCCCTCTCGATAAGCCAGTGCGGATCAGTCTGCGCTATATTTATGGCATTGGGCCGATCAACGCGATGGAGATTTTGAAGGAAGCCAACATCGAGCCGCAGAAGCGAGCCAAAGACCTCAGCGAAGATGAAGTGGCCCGCATCGTCAACATCATTGATCGCAGCTTTGTCGTCGAAGGCTCCCTGCGTCGGCAGGTGCAGCAGAACATCGCCCGCCTGAAGGATATTCAGTGCTATCGCGGCTCGCGCCATCGGCGCAATCTGCCCGTGCGGGGCCAACGCACCCGCTCCAATGCCCGGACGCGAAAAGGTCCGCGCAAGACGGTTGCCGGCAAGAAGGGCGTGAAGGAATTGCACGGTTAATACCCGCCGCCTTAAGACCGCGCCGCATTATGGCGGCGGTCGGGGTGTTCAACCGCGGCACAAGGGCTGCGGCGGCGAGATGAATGGTAGAAGTTTAATTCGAGGTGAATTGTGGCCAAAACAGGCAGAAAAAAGGTTCGCAGAAACGTGGTGCGCGGCATTGCGCATATCAAAGCCAGTTTCAGCAATACACAGGTGACTATCACCGATGTCAATGGCGAGACCCTTGCCTGGGACTCCGGCGGAACTGCAGGTTTTAAGGGCGCCCGCAAGGCCACCCCGTTTGCAGCAACCCGCGCCGCCGAAAATTGCGCCGGCAAAGCCAAGAAGTTCGGCGTGCAGGAACTTGAGGTTCGCGTCAATGGACCGGGGCCGGGACGAGAATCTGCAGTGACAGCGCTGCAGAACAGCGGAATAAAAATTTCCTCCATCGAAGACAACACCCCGCTGCCGCACAACGGCTGTCGGCCGCCAAAGCGGCGTCGCGTGTAATTGTCGCCGAAGGATATGGCAGGTGGCTTTTTAACCTGCCCCAGTGTGCCGGCGCCGGGCGATGCCCGCAAGTGCAGCGGCCATGTTTGAAAGAATATCTCTCGCTCGGTGACAGATGCCCCGATGGGCGATAATCCCCGGCGAGCTGTTTTTTGGAGTATCCACCATGCGTTTACGTTGGCGCGGGCTTGAACTGCCCACTCGTGTAGACACCGATAACACCATTCAGAGCGAAACCTACGGCAAATTTATCATTGAGCCGTTTGAACGGGGCTTTGGAACCACCATTGGTAATTCGCTTCGGCGTATTCTGCTAAGCAGTCTCGAGGGCGCCGCCCCGGTATCGGTGCGAATTGCCGGCGTGGAGCACGAATTTGCCCAGGTCCCCGGTGTTGTCGAGGATGTCACAGACATTATTCTTAACGTTAAGAGCCTGGTTGTCTCGCTGGAAGGCGACGGCCCAAAAACGCTCAGCGTCAAGCGGCAGGGCAAGGGCGTCATCAAGGCCGGCGATCTGCAGGGTGATCCGGCCCTGACGGTACACAACAAAGATCAGGTCATTGCCACCGTCAACGACGATGCCACTGTGTTTGACATGGAATTGGATATTCGCAAGGGCCGCGGCTTTGTCACCGCCCTCGAAAACACCGCGGAAGAACAGATCATCGGCGTTATTCCGGTAGATTCGGTCTATTCACCGGTGACGCGCGTTCGCTATAAAACCGAAGACACCCGCGTCGGCCAGAAGACCAACTACGATCGTCTCGTGATGGAAATCTGGACGAATGGCACCATTTCGCCTGAAGATACCCTGATTGAATCCGCTAAGATCCTGCGCAAGCATGTCAATGCCCTGCTGCATCAGATTGACCCCGGCATCGAAATTGACGTGCCCGTTATTGAGGAAGATAATTCCGAACCGGCCAAGTTCAGCAAAGATGTCGCCGGTCTGCTGCTGCTGCCGCTTGCGACCCTTGAGCTTTCCGTCCGTTCGAGCAATTGCCTCGAATCGGCCAAAATTCATACCGTGGGCGATCTTGTTAAGCTTACCGAAAGCGAACTGCTTAAAGTTCGCAGTTTCGGCAAGACCAGCCTGCGGGAAATTAAACGTCGCCTCGCGGAAAAGAATCTTTCGCTGGGCATGACCATTCCTGAAGAAGAAACCGCCCCCGTTGGTGATGCGGAAAAGCAGGAAGAGCCGGCTGAAAAGGCTTGAGGGCTTGTTTAACGCGGTCGGCGACATTCGCCGGACTGCGTACTAATTGAAAAGAGGATTTTACCATGCGTCATAGAGTTGTTGGACGAAGGCTTTCGCGGACCGCGTCGCATCGCACCGCCATGCTGCGCAATCTTGCCCAGTCGTTGATTGAGCATGGTCAGGTCAAAACCACGCTGCCCAAGGCGCGTGAATTGGTCAGGTTTGTAGAACCCCTCATTACCCTCGCCAAGAAAAACACCTTGGCCTCGCGCCGCCTGGTCATTGCCCGCCTGCGCGACCGTCTTATGGCCGACGTAAAAGACACCGATATGCTGCTGGATGATTCAGTCGTGCAGAAGCTTTTTAAGACCGTCGCGCCCGTTTATGCCAGCCGCAATGGCGGTTATACCCGCATTATCAAAACCGCCAAATGGCGCATCGGCGACAATGGCGATATCGTGGTTGTGCAATTGGTTGACATTGCCCCCATCAATATCCGGGGCAAGTCGGCTCCGGCCGCGGCTGCCAGTGCTACCTGACACCGCCATAGCCGGTTTGGTGATGCTTTGCGTCGTCAGGCCTGCATTGGCCGATAAATGTCGGTTGATTTAGCATAACTTTGCCTTGTAACGACCCGCAACTTCGTCGCCGGATATTCTCGCGTTAGTTTTGTTGGCGGGTGTGCAGTTGCGTCCGTGACGGCTGTCTTTCAGGCTCACTTTGCCGGGGGCTTGTCGCTCTTCCAGATTACCGCGGATATCAGGTCCTGCCGATCGCGGCGAATGATAACGTCCGCAGAACCGCGGGTGCTTTCAACAATACGGGCGTTGGGCAGGTCAACGCGCTTAACCCACGTTTTGGCGTCTTCCACATCTCGACCGCCGGCCATATGCCGCGACATAAGGTTGGCCATTATAACCGGCGCGGGCGCCTCTATATAAATCTTCAAATCGAAAAAGTCCGGAATGCCTTTGTAGGGCGGCACATTCAGCAACAGATAATTTCCCTCGACGATGGCCAGGTTGGTGCCTGCGGGCACGCGGAACTCATCCTGCACCGTATCGTGCAATTCACGGTTGTAGCCGGGCCAACTGATTTCAGATTCCGTATCGCGCAGCATCGTCAGATGGTGCCGCAATGCCTCGACATTAAAGGTCAGCGGCGAGCCTTTACACTGTGCCAGGGGAATGCGGCTGCCGTCAGGGAAGGTTTGATGGTGCGTCAGCAAATATTCCTGTTCATAATGAAATCCGTCCATCGGCAATGCGGCGGCAAAAATGCCCGGCATAACTCCACGGGTGGCCATCCAACTGATTTGCTCGGCAAAAAACGATTTGCCTGATCCCGGCGCCCCGGCCACCGCGACCAGAAGCCGCCGGCCGCGCTTTCGCTGAATTTCCATCAGCCTGCCAAGAAATGGCCGCCAGTGTTCAGTCCATTCGGCGGTGGTCAGGTGCATGGCAACATGCCGATGGTTAATAACCAACTGAATGGACTTATGCAGGAACCATGGGAATGGATCTACTTCATCAACCGCCACGAACCACCCGATCTTTTCAACCCTGTGCGAGTTTCGCCGCCATACTTAACCCTTTATGGAGGCTATTGCCTATGCGTGCTGCAGTGTTGCCCGCCA
>JAJXZA010000222.1 GCA_021780285.1 Planctomycetota bacterium | reverse complement strand
ACTCTTACAATGAGGATCGAAAGTATTTCGTAAAGCCAGCCGATGCCATGAAGCTATTGGACGCATGCCCTGATGCAGAATGGCGCGTATTGGTGGCCTTGAGCCGCTTTGGCGGCCTGCGGATACCTAGCGAAGCCAACGGCCTGACGTGGGCCGACGTTGACTGGGAAAAAGGCACGTTGCACGTTAAAAGTCCTAAAACCGAACACCATGCTGGCCAAGCAAGTCGCATCTTGCCGCTGTTCCCTGAATTGCGTAAAGCCTTGTTGGAAGCGTTTGAAGCCGCCGAGCCGGGCGGCGAGCCTTGGATAATCAGCAAGCATCGTGGGGCGGGCGTGAATCTTCGCACGCATCTTGAGCGGATTATCCTGCGGGCCGGGCTGATACCTTGGCCGCGATTGTGGCACAACATGCGGGCTTCTCGCCAAAGCGAGTTGATGGCCGAGTATGATTTAACCACGGCTTGCCGCTGGCTGGGTAATTCGCCGTCTGTGGCCGCCCGCCATTATGCGATGGATACCGATACGGATGGTTCTTTCCAAAGGGCCGTCGGTCAAACGTCGGCCAAGCCAGAAAGAGCGCTGCAAAATGCGCTGCAGTACACAACTGAAACGGCCAGAAACGGCCAGCAATCCGAAAGCCATGAGATGCAAAATCACCAATATTTACAGGGTAATTCCGATGTATGCAGCGATTTGCATATCAAAGGGATGGGCGGTGAGGGACTCGAACCCCCGACATCCGCGGTGTAAACACGGCGCTCTAACCAACTGAGCTAACCGCCCGATTCAGCTGCATTTACAATACCGCACAATGGCCGGCGGGTAAATCGAGCGGGGGCGGGCCTTTTGGCGTAGGGCACGGCAATTTTTCCGGACGAGTTTAGAAACTCCGCAAAATATGGCCCAATCGTGGCCAAGGCAGTGCTGTTTGCTGGATAAAATCGGGTGGGGACACCCCGCGCTCCCAGATTCGCCCGGAAAAATTGCCACGCCTTTTGGCGTATGCGTTCAGTCAAAGCCCCAGCGGCCTTCCGCCATTGCGATGACGCGCACCGCATGTGAGAACCGCCTTGATGCCCACCGCCCCAAGGCAGGAACAACGCACAACCAAAAATACGCCAATAAAAAAATAGGCCGCCAACTGTCGCATCACAGTGGGCGGCCCAGGTTATGGGAGGAATCTTATGGTCTCTGTCTGCCACTATCATCGGCAGAAGCTTGAAAACAACTTTACTTTTTTTTAATCTCCATTGCAAGTAACTTGCAAGCGAAACAAAACCTTCATCACAAGCCGCTGCCACAGTGGCATTGGGCAGCCCAATAAAAGTCGGCTAAAATAGCCTCAACGCCGTAAGAACAACGCCCGGCAAGCCGGCTTGTTGCACTACGGCAAAAAAATTTCCCTTTGGAGCGGAAATGACCGATAATTCGCACATACGAATAATAAAGCCGCCCGCTACGGTCTTCCTCGTGGGAGCCGGGCCAGGCGATGCTGGCCTAGCCACCACAGCGGCTACCGAGGCATTACAAAAAGCCGCCTGTGTCATATACGATGCCTTGGCCAATCCGGTTCTTCTTAAATATTGCCCGCCAGATTGTGAATACATCTATGTTGGCAAGCAAGCCGCAGCCCATACACTTTCGCAAGATGGCATTAACCGGTTGCTGGTAGACAAGGCCCGATCCATCGGCCAAAAGGCAATGGACGCCCGCTGCGTCGTGCGACTCAAAGGCGGCGACCCCTATGTTTTTGGCCGCGGCGGTGAAGAGGGGGAGTTTTTACGGCAGGCCGGCGTGCCTTTCCGTACTATTCCGGGCATAACCGCGGGTTTGGCCGGCCCCGCTTACGCGGGCATACCGGTTACGCATCGTGAGCTTACCAGTACCGTAACGTTTGTTACCGGCCACGAACGCGATCGCACCGAGTCGCCTGCAGGCGCGACCGGGGCCGCTGGCGCCGTTACCGCCGACCCCGCAGCGCCGCGAGTCAATTACAAAGCTCTCGCACAGCTTGGCGGCACGCTGGTGTTTTATATGGGCGTTAAAAATCTGCCTGATATTGCCAGCCAACTTATCGCCGGCGGCATGCCCGCATCCACGCCCGCAGCCGTGATTCATAAAGCCACACTGCCGCAGCAGCGAACCGTGGTGGCTGCGCTGTGCGACATTGCCGCCCAAGCCAAAGCCGCTGGAATTACCGCACCGGCAATTACCATCGTGGGAGAGGTGGTCAAGCTGCGTGCTGAACTTAATTGGTTTGAAAGCCAGCCGCTCTTCGGTCAAACCATTCTCGTGACCCGCACGCGGCAGCAGGCGAGCGGCCTGACAGCCGGGCTTACATCACTGGGAGCCAATGTGCTAGAGGCGCCCACCATAGAAATCACCCAGCCCGACGATTTTACCGCAACCGATGCCGCACTTAAGAACCTCGCCGAATTTGACTGTGTGGTTTTTACCAGCGCCAATGGCGTTGAGGCCGCATGGCGGCGGCTCCGGGTATTGGGTCTTGACTGCCGCGCGTTTGCCGGTCGCCAGGTAGCCGCCATCGGCCCGGCAACGCACGAGGCCTTGGGTAACATCGGCATCGTTGCCGATCTGATGCCGGAAGAGTTTGTCGGCGAAAAACTCGCCGAGCTTATTATCGCGAGTTTTGGCAAGGGTTATGCGAGTTCACTGGCGGGCCGCAAGTTTCTGCTGTTGCGGGCCGACATCGCCCGCCCGGCCTTGCGCGAGGCACTGGCGCAGGCCGGTGCACAGGTAACCGACATTGCCATTTACAACACACGGCGCCCGGCAAGTTTGCCGGCTGAGGTGCTCGCAGCGCTTGAGGCCGGCAACATAAACTGGATTACTTTTACCAGCGCATCCACCGCCGACAATCTGTATGAAATGCTGCCGGAGCAGTTGCGAAGCGCGGTGAAGAATTGCAAGCGTTTATCCATCGGCCCGATTACCTCCCAGTCGCTGGCTGCCCACGGTTGGCCGGCAACTGTTGAAGCCGCCCAGCACGACATTCCCGGCATGATCCAAGCCCTGCTGGCGGCGGTGAGCAAAGCATAAAGCTCCCACAACGACCGCACCACATAATTGCAAAAACCGCCAAAGACGCCCCAACGGGCGCATCAAGGCATGTCACAGAGCCAATGGCTGACCGCTGAGCTGCTCTATGCGATACGTCTTGCGCAGCGGCTCGCTGGCAATCACCGGTTCGGTAATGATCGCAGACTTATCGCTCCCGGGCTGCCGCGACTGCGGCATTGGTGATTTCACCGGCGCGCGTGTTAAGCCCCTGCGCCAAGCCAGGGTCGCGCTGAGCCGCAGCATCCCAGCCCAGCGAAGCAATGGCCGCCACATAAGGGAACGTGGCATTGCACAAGGCGAAGGTGCTGGTGCGGCCCACCGCGCCGGGCATATTGGTCACGCAATAGTGCACCACACCGTCCACCAGATATGTCGGCTGCTGATGGGTTGTCGGGCGACTGGTTTCCACACAGCCGCCCTGGTCTATGGCGACATCCACAATGACGCTGCCGGGTATCATGTGTTTGATATCGTCTTTGCCAATGAGCCGCGGCGCTTTGGCCCCCGGTATCAGCACTGCGCCAACGACAAGGTCGGCCCTCGCGAGAGCTTCGCGTACGGTATGCACATCTGAAAAAATGGTGTTGACATTGGCGGGCATCACATCGCTTAAATAGCGCAGCCGATCGAGATTGATATCTAAAATGCGCACGCGAGCGCCTAAACCGGCCGCTACGCGGGCGGCATTATGACCGACAACTCCGCCGCCGAGTATCACCACCTCGGCCGGGGCCACGCCAGGTACGCCGCCGAGCAGAATGCCACGGCCCATCATGGGCCGCTCAAGATATTTAGCCCCTTCCTGAATCGCCATTTTGCCGGCGATTTCGCTCATGGGCGTCAGGCATGGCAGAAGGCCGCGGGCGTCGCGAATGGTTTCATACGCTATGGCGCTCACGCCCGATTTTACGCATGCCTGAAGCAGTTTCGGCTCAGCCGCAAAGTGAAAATAGGTAAGCACCATGAGGTTGCGCCGCAGAAAGGCGAACTCACTGGGCTGCGGCTCTTTGACCTTCACAATCAAATCGGCTGCGGACCATACGTCTGCCGGCGCGGCCGCCACTTCCGCACCGACTGCGGTATATTCCGCATCGCTTATGCCCGAACCAACGCCCGCCTGCGCCTGCACAAGCACCCGATGGCCCGTGCGCACCAACTGGTGCACGCCGGCCGGCAGCATGGCCACGCGGTATTCATCCGACTTTACTTCTTTGAGTACACCGACAATCATTTGTATGTTCCTGTTAATAGCGACGATCAAGCAGGCGATAACTCACCGCTTCGGTAATGTGCGAGGGGCGTATTTCTTCGCAGCCGGCCATATCGGCAATGGTGCGAGCCACGCGGCGCACCTTGTCAAATGCGCGGGCGCTAAGGCCAAGTTCTTCCATGGCCTGCTTCATCAACGCTAAACAGGCCTCGTCGAGAACGCAATATTCTTTTAACTGTGCGGTTTTCATGGCGGCGTTGGTCATGGTGCTGCCAGCGCCAAAACGCCGGGCCTGAATTTGCCGGGCCTGCTCCACCTCCGCGCGCATGGTGGCCGACGACGTGCCGGTGGCCTTGCTGGTTAAATCACGATAAGTCACCGCCGGCACTTCAAGGTGAATGTCTATGCGGTCAAGCAGTGGACCCGATAGTTTGCTCATGTAGCGGTCCATTGCGTCGAGGTCTTTGCTTTTGGCGTTACGGCGGTCGAGCGTGCCGCGGCCGCTGGCGGACGGGTTCATGGCGGCCACCAGCATAAAACTTGCCGGAAACGTTACGCTTGCGTGCGCCCGGGCAACCGTTACCGAGCCGGATTCAAGCGGCTGGCGCAGCATTTCAAGCACATGCCGCGAGAACTCGGGCAACTCATCTAAAAATAAAACGCCATGGTGCGCCAATGAAACTTCGCCTGGCCGCGGAATGGCGCCTCCACCCACCAGCGCCGCTCCACTGGCCGAATGGTGCGGCATGCGCACCGGGCGGGTGCGCATAAGGCTCGTTTCCCGGGGCAACAGGCCGCAGGCAGAGTAAACGCGCGACGTTTCCAGGGCTTCCTGTCGCGTCAGCGGCGGTAAAATGGTGGGCAGCCTTTGGCAAAGCATGGTTTTGCCTGCTCCCGGCGGCCCCAGCAGCAGAAGGTTGTGCCGCCCGGCCGCCGCAATCGTCAGTGCCCGTTTGGCGTGCTCCTGCCCGCGTACATCCGAAAAGTCCACTTCATAAGCCGCGGCGACCTCGGCTGGCTCCAACTGCTCGGGTTGTTCAGGCTGCAATTCAAGCTGACCATTTAAAAAACTTACGAGCGTGGCAAGGCTGTCTATGGCATACACTTCAACACCAGGCACCACGGCCGCCTCACGGGCGTTGGCCACCGGTAGCAGCACGCCCTGGAGTTTTATATCCGCGGCAAGCATCGCCATTGAAAGGCCGCCTTTGACGGGCCGCACCGAACCATCCAAGGCCAGCTCACCCGCCACCAAAAAGTTGCGATGCAGGTCGGTGGTTATGGTCTTGGCGGCATGCAAAATGCCCAGCGCAATGGGCAGTTCCAGGGCGCTGCCTTCCTTTTTTACGTCGGCCGGCGCCAGATTTACCAGAAGCTTTTGTCGCGGGAATTGAAAGCCACTGTTGATGATGGCGGTTTGCACGCGATCGAGCGCTTCGCTGACGGCTTTATCGGCGAGGCCGACAATCACCGGCTGGTCGTACTCGCGCCCGGCAAGGTTCACCTCCACCTCGCAGCGGATGGCATCTATCCCCTGGAGGATAAAACTATGCACTTTGGCCAGCAT
>JAJXZA010000286.1 GCA_021780285.1 Planctomycetota bacterium | reverse complement strand
GCAAAGCAACCCGAAGCTTGCGCTGCGGATGCGGGGGGATTGGATAGGAGAACTGCGCCTGCGATTCGGGCATGTTTTGGTGTTGTCGGGGACTGATATTGTGTATTCCGCGACGGACCACGCTCGTGTTGCTTTTGACTACATCGGCCCGTGGGTGCTGCTGGCGGTGCTGGTGCCGATGGCGTTTTATTTTGGACGTTGCCGGCGGGCATTGCTGGAAGGCTTAACACTGTTGTGCGGGTTGCTGGGCGTGTTGGGCGTGAGCGCTCTGACTGGCGGGCTGACGATATTAAGCATTATTCCACTGCTGTTTACGATGGGTGTTGCGGTGGACTACGGCATTTATGCGGGCAGCGATTGGAGCAATCACAATCCGGATTCGCCGGCGGGGCAATCGCGGAGCAGCGCCACGTTTGTATGCGGGCTTACGACGCTGCTGGGCACGGCAAGCTTGATACTTGCGGGTCATCCAGCGCTGCATGCGATTGGCCTGCAACTGACGGCGGGCATAGCGTGCGGCTATGTGGCGTCGCTGCTGATTGTGGAACCGATGATCAGGTTTTGGGCGCGCCGCCGGCGCAGCGGCGGTGTATTTGTGATGCGGGTGGTGCGTGTGGGGGCTGAAATAGCGGCGGTAGCGGTGCTGCTGATATTGGCGGCTCCGGTGGTGGGGCAGCTTATGATAGCGCACCAAAGGCCGGCCAGAATCGGAAAAATGCCTCATCTGCCGCTGGTAAGAGAAAGCAATCATTTGTGGCGCGTCGGCCATGCGTGGATGCTGCGGCGCGATGGCAACTGGGAAATGTATGTTCATGGTTCGCCGGAACAAATTGGCTATGCGGCGGCGAAACTGGGCGCGCCGATTGACCTGCGGATTGAAAATGAGATGCTGGTGCGATTGAACAAGCTGGCTCCCAACATGTGGGCGCGTTGGCTGCTTCTGCGAGGTACGGTGCTGTCGCTGCTGCAACTGCATGACTATATACCGCTGCCCATCAAGCAGGAAATTTATGCCGAAGCGGTGGGTCATTGGGACCAACATGCGTACATGATGCCGACGTATCCGCGGTTGCTGATGTATCATGCGCTGGATGACATTTCGCAGAATCTGATTGACAATCCATTAATTCAGAAAAATGACATCGGGTGTACCGGCATTGCGGCGCTGGGGAGTTTCAGCGGCGATGGGCACCTGTGGCTGGCGCGTAATTTTGATTTTGAGGGCGGCGAAGCGTTTGATCGGCAGAAAAGCATAACGTTTGTGCGGCCCAGGCACGGCATCGCCTTTGCGACGGTGGCGTGGCCCGGGCTGGCGGGCTGCGTAACGGGTATGAATGCTGATCGAATCGGGCTGTATGTAAATGCGGCTGCAACGAAAGATTTTCGGCGTATTGGCACGCCGATGATTATTGTGGCGCGAGAGGTGCTGCAATTTGCGCACTCTCTGTCGCAGGCGGAGCGCATCGTATCGCAGGCCAAGGTTTTTGTGAGCAACATTATTGTTGTGGGCGACGGTAAAACCGGTCGTGCGGTGGTGCTGGAAAAATCACCCCGGCGGTTTGCGGTTGTTCCGGTGGCAGGCTCTACAGCGGTGGCCAATGAATTGACCAGCGCGGTGTTCAGGGATGATCCGGTGAATCAGGAGCGCATTCGTGACGGCACGACGGCCCAGCGGCAGGCACGGGCGGCGGCGATGCTGGCTGCGATTCGCGGCCATGTTAATGAGTTTACGCTGGCACACCTGCTGCGCGATAAGCACGGTGCGGGCGGCAAGAACATTGGCTTTGGCAACCGCAACAGCATTGACGGCCTAATTGCCACCCACAGCGTTATTATGGACCTTACAGCCGGTAAAATGTGGGTGGCCGCGTGGCCTCATGCCGACGGCGCTTATGCCGGCATTAACGTGCTGGCCATGCTGCGGCATGCTCCGACGGCGGCTGAGGCATCAGCCGATACAACGCCTTGCGTACCGGCGAGCCGGTGGCTGCAAAGTGGGGGCTGGCAGACTTTTAAGCAGACGCGCAAAGCGCTGGTGGCTGGCGTGGCGGAGCTTGACCGTAAAAAGTTTGGGGCTGCGCTGGGCGATGCTTCGCGGGCAATAGAGCTTGATCCGCACTTTTTTGAAGGTTATGAATTACGGGGTATGGCGCTGTATCACATGCGACGCTATGGGCGGGCGATGCATGATTTAAGCAGGGCGCTGGCGCTGGATCCGCCTTACCGGCCGCGAAGAAATGAAATTCGTCGTGAAATTGCCCGGTGCAGGGCGCATCGTGGCGGAATGTAGCGATATGAAGTGTTTTAGAGTATTTTTCGCAGGGAGAGGTGGTGTATGTGGACGTATTTAGAGCGACGTGCATGTTTATGAGTTTTGAGCGCAGGCGATGGCAACGGATGTTGCATCAAGCCAAGGTTCTTTGGGGCTGCGGGGTGCTGCTTTTTGCAGCGCTGCTGATGGGGGGATGTTCGTCAGTTGAGGTGCCGCCGCTGCAATGGGCCGCCACGGCGGCTCCAACGGCGGCAAGCGTTAATACGTTTTTGCGCCAGTGGCCGGCCAGAGGCGATCGGCAGTTTTTTGGAACGCTGTATTTGCACGGGCGGCGTATTACGGTCATTGGCCGGCTGCATTACATCTCAACTACCGAGGTACGCTTGACGGTTGCCACAGAATTGGGCCAAATGCTTTTTGATACGCGCTTTAACTGGGCAGGCCCGCATGTGTTGCACTGTAAGGCGGGGTTTCCGAAGGCAGTGGCGAGCGGCATATGTGCCGACATGAAGTTGGCGCTGGATGTGCCCAGGCCGCCGGTGGAGTTGAAGGTGCATTCGCACAGCGCTACGCTGCAGCAGGAGAACTCGTTCCGTTGGACTTTTAACTGGATATTTGCCGGAGCCGGGGGCGAGGTTGTTTCGCTGCGGGTGAACCGGCATGCGTCGCTTTTTGGCAGCAACACCACTGTGGTGCGGTACAGCGACTATGGCCGGGGTTTATTTCCGGGGCAGATAACCTTGTACCGCCGCAAGTTAAACTATTCTCTGCGGCTGACATTTACCAATCAACGAAAGTATTGATATGCCCAAAGGTAAACCAACGGCCTATCCTTCTGACTGGCTTGCCGGGGAACATTTGTACTGGCCTGAGCCGGTTTGGCGAAAGCTGCAGCTTGTTGCGCTGCAAAAGCATCTGCGGAACGCGGCAAAGTCGCAGCTTTACCGCCGCAGGTTGCCGCGCATGGTGCGGAGCCTTGATGAGCTGCGGCTGCTGCCAACTACGAGCAAAGATGATGTAACCGCGATCGGCTGTGAAGGGCTTGCGTGCCCGAAAAAGGAGTTGCGCGAGTGGGTGACAACATCGGGTACGACAGGCACGCCAATGATGGTGCCGCTGGCGAGCGAAGATATGCAGCGGTTGGCGGCCAATGAGGCGGTGGCGTTATCAATTGCGGGGATTAAGCGTGGGATGACGGTGCTGTCGCTGGTGGCGATGGACCGGCAATTTGTGGCGGGTATGGCCTATTGGCTGGGGTTGCAGAAATTGGGTGCGGCGTGCATTCGGGCGGGGCCGCAGGCGGCGTATCAGTTTGAATCGCTTGCGGGGCTGCTGCAGCGTTACCGTCCGGAGTTTATTATTACGGTGCCGACGATTATTACAGCGCATGCGGCGCCAGGCCTTGCGCGAACGAAAGAAAAGGCCTTTGCGGGTGTAAAGGGTGTGGTGTGTATTGGCGAGCCGATTCGCAGGGTTGATGGAAAGCTCAATTCCATCGGGGTCGCTCTTGAACGGATATTTCCACAGGCGAGCATTTTAAGTACGTACGCCACCACTGAAACGTGCGCCACCTTTGCCGAAGGGCCGATATGCGGCGGCGGGCACTTGAATCCGCAGATGGCGATTGTGGAATTGCTGGACGATGCAGGCGTGCCGGTGGAGGCGGGGCAAGCGGGTGAGGTTGTGATAACGCCACTGGGTTGTCGGGCGCTGCCGCTGGTACGTTTTCGCACAGGCGACATTGCGATGCTGCTTCCGGGGCGGTGCCCGTGCGGCCGCACCACGCCCCGGTTGTCGGCAATTTTGGGGCGTAAAAACCAAATGCTTAAGGTGCGGGGCGTGAGCCTGTATCCGGGGGCGATTATTGACCAGATTTTGGCGCAGCGCCATGTTGAAGACTGCCTGGTTTTGGCGCAGGCAGCCAACGAGTTAAGCGATATGGTTGTGATTACGGTGGCGCTGCGGCGCGATACGGCTGAGGTCAGGCGTGATGTAACAACGCGTATGCAGTCGCTGCTTCGGATGAAACCCAGGATGGCATTTGTGGCAATTGAAACGCTTCGGCGAATGCAGCACGCCACCGGCTCGCGTAAGCCATTGCGATTTATAGATGAGCGGGCGGGCGGCGGTGTCGGCGCGGTGTGAGAGGCTGCGGAGGCGGCAGGCGTTTGAGGTTGGTGCAGCAGGATGCGATAGAGTGGAGTCGCTTGCCGGAACAAAAAACGGATTATATTGGGCCGCGTGGGGTGTCAGGTGGGCTTGACAGGGTCTGCCAATTTTTCTGGCCTTGGTCCAAACGGCAGCCCATCGCAACAGCGTGCTGTGCGCGGCGGCACGATTCCCCCCGGCAAGCCGGGGGCTAAATAGTGGGCCGACGACCTGGCGATCGCCCTGCCACGGTTGATTTTCGCATGACGCCGGAAAAATTGGCAAACCCGGCTTGACATGCGGGCTTAAGAGTAGGTATTATCTGGCCTGACAATTGAATACGGCTCTTATCAAGAGTGCCTGAGGGACGGGCCCGACGACGGCACAGCAACCCATCTCAATCAGCAAGTGGCTGATGATGAAGCGGGTGCTAATTCCCTCCCGATTGTTTGGCCGAACGTAATGTTTGCAAACAACCTTGGGGATAGATAAGCGGAATTCGTTTCGGCGAAGAATGGGCTTATAGCTCGAGTAACGACCAAACGGCCTCTTATCGGGAATCGGCAACCGCACGTGTTACGGTGGCGGGTTTCAGATAAGAGGCCGTGTGCGTTTTGCCGACGGCTAAGGCCGCGGCTGCGGAGGTTTGTATGTCGTATGTTGTAGGCTTGCGTTGCCGCGAGTGTGGTAAGCAATACCCGCAGAAGGGCGTTCATGTATGCGAAGTATGTTTCGGCCCGCTGGAGGTGGAGTACGATTATGCCGCGATGAAAGGTAAGGTAACCAAGGCGTCTATCGAGGCGCGGCCGCGCAACTTGTGGCGTTACCGCGATCTGCTGCCAATTGATGGCGAGCCGAAATCGGGGCATCATTCCGGCTTTACACCCCTAAAACGGGCACACAACCTTGAGCGCGTTCTGGGCGTAAAAGAATTATATATTAAGGACGATTCGGCCAATTACCCCACGTGGAGCTACAAAGAGCGTGTGGTTTCGGTGGCGATTACCAAAGCCATTGAACTAGGTTATGACACGGTAGGTTGTGCGAGCACCGGCAACCTTGCCAACAGCGTGGCGGCCCATAGCGCGGTGGCCGGGCTGAAAGCATTTGTCATGATTCCGCATGATTTGGAACAGGGCAAAGTGCTGGGATCGCTGATTTTCGGCCCGCAAATGGTGCGCATTCAGGGCAATTATGATGATGTGAACCGGTTGTGCTCGGAAATTGCCGACAAATACAAATGGGCGATCGTAAACGTGAATCTTCGGCCGTTTTACACTGAAGGTGCCAAGACTTTTGGCTTTGAGGTTGCGGAGCAACTGGGTTGGAAACTGCCGCAGCATACCGTATGCCCAACGGCGGGCGGCACGATATTGCCCAAGATTTATAAGGCATATAAGGAGTTGATCAGTCTGGGGCTGGTGGCGGAATCTCAAGCCAAGATATACTCGGCGCAAGCTGCGGGGTGCAATCCGGTGGTGGAAGCCATTCGGGCAGGGCGCGACCTGATTAAGCCGCAGAAGCCGAAGACCATTGCCAAGAGCATTGCAATCGGCAACCCGGCGGATGGGTTTTATGTGGTGCACGCGGTAAAAGAAAGCGGCGGCTGGGGCGAAGACGCCACCGATGCGGAAATTGTTGATGCCATCAAGTTGCTGGCCCGCACCGAAGGCATTTGGACCGAGCCGGCCGGCGGCACCACACTGGCGGCGACCATCAAGCTGATTAACAGCGGGCGTATACCGCGTGACGAAAGTATTTGTGTGTGCATTACGGGCAATGGCCTTAAAACCGTGGAAGTGGTGCAGGACGAATTGGCCATGCCGCCTTCAATACCCGCCAAGCTCGATGCGTTTGACGCGTTTATAAGCAATCAGGGCCATGCGGCGGCCGGGAGAAACAGCGGTAAGCCGCTGGCGGTGCCGGCATAAGTGCCTCAACGGTAAGAAGACACCTTCGTTTTGAACAGGAGAAAACATTTATGGCGGTAAAGGTACGTATTCCCACGCCGTTGCGGCAGCTTACCAACGGGGTAGACATGATTGAAACGCCGGCCGGCGATATTGCGCAGGTGCTGCAGCATGTGTGCCAGAAATTTGATGGTATGGACAAGCGACTCTTTAAGCAGCCGGGCGAGTTGAATCGGTTTGTGAACATCTATTTGAATGATGAAGACATCCGGTTTTTAGAGAATTTGGCCACTGTGGTAAAAGATGGCGACGATGTAAGCATTGTGCCCGCGATTGCGGGAGGTTGATGATGGCTGGTATTAAAAAAAGAGTGTGGCTGACATTTGGCAGCAAGGCAATGGTGGAAACCCCCGCGCTATGGCGCATGAGCCGCGAATATCCGGAAGTGATGTTCGACATACGCCAGGCAAGCGTGACGGCCGAAATAGGCATTATGGCCGTGCTGTTTGAAGGCCCGCAGGATGATGTTGCCGCGGCACTCAACCTGCTGCAGCAACTGGGCGTTACGGTTGAACCTATTGAAAAAAGCGTGGTGGAGGGGTAGCTCGTACGTTAGCGGGAACGCGGGCAATTATGCCTGTCCTCCGCAGGAGCGACAAACCTGCCGCCCATGGCGACAACGTGGGGAACGCAGGCATCTGGCTTGCTCTTTACAGGAAAAGCCAAACCCGCAGCTTACGGGTGAAAATTTATTGGAAAGGAATGCCGCATGGCACTGTCGGATATTGCAGAACAACTTGAAAAATCAGACCCGTCGCTTGCCCGCTACAACCGGCAAATGCTGTGGGAGCCTATCGGCATTGCGGGGCAAAAAAAACTCAAGGCATCGCGGGTGCTGATGGTGGGTTGCGGCGCTTTGGGCACTGTACTGGCCAACACGTTGGCACGCGCCGGCGTAGGCCACCTTACCATTATTGACCGCGACTTTATTGAAATTAACAATCTTCAGCGGCAGGTTTTGTTTGACCAGCAGGACATTGCCGACCAGCTTCCGAAGGCGGTTGCCGCGAAAAAAAAGATTGCGCAGATCAACTCGGATGTTCAGGTGGAAGCGGTGGTTGCGGATGTAAACCACACCAACATTCTCAACTATGCCGGCGGGTGCGATTTATTGCTCGATGGCACAGACAACTTTGAGACGCGATTTTTAATTAACGATGTATCCATCAAGCTTAATATTCCGTGGGTGTATGGGGCCTGCATCAGCGCGATGGGGCTGGCCATGGTTATTCGGCCCGGCATTACGCCTTGCCTTCGCTGCGTGTTTGAAACCGTGCCGCCCCCGGGCATGAATCCGACTTGCGACACCGCTGGGGTTTTGGGGCCTACCGTCAATATTGTGGCAAGTTGGCAGGCGATGGAAGCGCTTAAGTTGCTCACAGGCAACATCAATGCCGTGAGCCGCTATTTGTTCAGTTTTGATTGCTGGGATAATCGTTACCAACAGCTTAACGTGGCCAAAGCGCGAGACATAGCCGATTGCCCGGCATGCAAGCATCATAATTATGAGTATCTATCGGGGAAATTTGCCAGCAGCACCACCACGCTGTGCGGCCGCAACGCAGTGCAGATATCGCAGCCGGCGGGCAGCAAAATAAACTTCGAACAGATAGCCGTCGGTTTAAAAGCGGTCGGGTCGCCGAGCTTCAATAAGTTTATGCTTAAATGCACCATTAATGAAGGCCAGGGCGAACGGCAGCGGCAGCATGAGCTTACGCTGTTTGCCGACGGGAGGGCGATTATCAAGGGTACCAATGACGCTTCGGTGGCGCGTGCGATATACTCGAAGTATGTGGGCGCTTGAGGTGATTGAAGCGGTACATGGGGTTGGCACTATTTTGAAAGGACGACGCTGATGAGTCAGGAAATTCTAAACGCCATTGAACAATGCCGCGGCATGGTGCTTGGTTATTTGAATGGCATTCCCGATGCGCGAGCGGCGGAGCAGCCGGCCGGACAGGTGAACCATCCGGCTTGGACGCTGGGGCATCTGCTGCTGGTCGAAAATGGCGTGGTGCACACGCTAAGCGGCAAGGCCGCGGTGGAGTTGCCGGCAAACTGGCAGGAGCTTTACGGCATGGGCAGCAAGCCCACGAGTAATCGCGCCGCGTACCAGCCGCTGGAGTTTTACGTGAGCAACTTTAAAAAAACGCGAGCGGCAATGGTAGACGTTATTAAATCGTACAAGCCGGAAGATTTGGAAAAGCCGTTTCCTGATGAGAAGCTTCGCTCTTTTCTGCCGACGATCGGCCGTGCGGTTCTGTTCGCGGGACTTGTTCATGAAGGGTATCATGCCGGGCAAATTGCAAGTTGGCGCAAAGCTATGGGCCTGCCAAGTGTCGGCATGTAAAAGTGCCTTAAGTTGTTTACGGTTTTATTTTTGTACTTTTTTTAAGGATTATACGATGCTTCAACCTTTTATCAGCACCATCACACATACCCGTAACGCCACGTTGAAACTGGTGAATGATCTTACGGATGATCAACTGACGATTCAGCCGGCGCCGAAAACCAATCATCCAGCGTGGGTGCTGGGGCATCTGCTGCTGGTGGACTGCAGCTTTTTATCGCTGATTGGTGGAACGCCCCCAACGTTGGACGCCAACTGGAGGGATATCTACGGCGGCGGCAGCACGCCCGTGGCCGACAAAAGCAAATACAAGCCCAAGGCCTGGTACCTTGAGCAGTTGGCTAAAGTGCGAGCGGAGATTCTTAAGCGGCTGGCTAGCATTACGCCAGAGGAGCTTGCCAAGCCGCATCCGGACCCGGCGCGTCGCGAGAGGTTCCCGACCGTTGGACACACTATTTTTATGTATGGCACGTGGCACGAAGGGTATCACGCGGGTCAGCTTTCAACATGGCGGCGTGTGCAGGGTTTGCCTGCGGTTTAATTGAAGTCGGCCGGGTTTAATGAGCTGGCGCACAGGGTACGGCTTACCCTGGCCAACCGCGCATGGCCCCCAACCGCACAGGCTGAAATGATAGGAAAATCATCGCATGGTAGCCCAAGAAGTGACGTATCTGGATAACGCCGCCACAAGCTGGCCCAAACCGCCGGTGGTGGCTGAGGCTATGTCGCGATTTTTAGCTCAGGATGCCGCCAACCCCGGCCGGGCCGGCCATCGCATGGCTGTGGCCGCCGAGCGCATGTTGGACACGGTGCGTAAGGAGTTGACGGAGTTTATCGGCGGAAATGATCTGCATCGTATGATATGGACCATGAACTGCACTGATGCGCTGAACATAGCCTTCAAGGGCCTGCTGCGTCCGGGAGACCATGTCATTACCACGACGCTGGAGCATAACAGCGTCAGCCGTCCGCTGCAGGCCATGAGCGATTCGGGCTTTATAACGCTGACGCGCGTGGACTTTTCGCCAAGTACGGGCCTGATAAATCCGGATGACATTCGGCAGGCCATTGGGCCAAAAACCCGGCTCATAGCGATTACGCACGCGAGCAATGTGGTTGGCACTATTCAGCCGGCGCGGGATGTCGGAAAAATCGCGCGGGAACATGGCGTAAAGTTTTTACTTGATGGTGCGCAAACCATAGGCGTAGCGCCCATTAACGTGCAACATGATTATATAGATTTGCTTGCCTTTCCGGGGCATAAGTCGCTGCTGGGGCCGACCGGCACGGGCGGGCTGTATGTGAATGCGACGGTTAAAATAGACGAACTGACGGCTTTTCGCGAGGGCGGTACGGGCGGCGATTCTGCAAGTCCGCAGCAGCCACGGCTGTTTCCATATTTTCTGGAGGGCGGGACGCCCAATACCGTGGGCATTGCAGGCTTGGGTGCGGCTGGCGAATACGTGCGGCAGCATGTGCCAGCCAAGACGCTCGCCCATGAGCAGGCATTGGTGCAACGGCTGCTTGATGCGTTGGCAGAAATTGAAGCGGTGGAGGTATATGGCCCATCAACCGCGGCGAACCGCGTGGGCACCATCAGCTTTAATGTGGATGGCTATAGTCCACAGGAGCTTGGCGGCATTTTGGATGAGGCTTTTTCAATTGCGGTGCGGCCCGGCTTGCATTGCTCGCCGTATGCGCACAAGAGTTTGGGATCATTTCCGGATGGGACGGTTCGGGTAAGCCCGGGCGCGTTCAATACCGAGGCCGACATTGACAAGCTCCTCGAAGCACTGCGCGAAGTGACGGCCTGAAATGCTGTGCCCAAAACAGCACAGCAGCAGGGGCTGGTTCATCATGTTTGATATTTCTGGCAACATTGTTGTGTGAGTGATTGAACGGATGAGGGGAGAGTTGCTGTGCGGCGGGGTGGAAAAAGTGCGATGAGCGATGATTTGAGAATTGCAAATTTCTAATTTCTAATTTCGGATTTTGACGAGGCGTGTTGGCAGGGGGTGCTATTTTCCCTATAATAAAAACCCCTCGCCGGAGTGGCGGAACTGGCAGACGCGCTGGACTCAAAATCCAGTTCTCGCAAGAGAGTGTGGGTTCGACTCCCTCCTCCGGCATGAATAGTAAAAGGCATGCAGGCCCTTATGGGGTGGCGTGCGCTGTACTTGGCGGCCAGACGGCTTGGGGCATGGTGCGCTTCGCAGGAGATTGTCCGATGGTCATGGAAATTCGCGGAGACTTAACGGTAAAAGCGGGCGATCGCTTTGCCGTGGTGGTAGCCGAGTTTAACAGCGCCATCACGGGGCGATTGGCGGATGGAGCCATTGATGCATTTGAGCGTCATGGAGCCGGCGGCAAGGACATTGTAAAAGTTTATGTGCCAGGCAGTTTTGAACTCGCGACGGCAGCGCAGCAGTTGGCGCTGAGCGGCAAGTTTGCCGCGATCGTGTGCCTGGGGTGTGTTATCAAGGGTGAAACGGCGCACTTTGACCATGTGGCCCAGCAGGCCGCACGAGCCATTGCGGAAATCGGCCCGGCAACTGGTGTACCGACCATTTTTGGTGTTTTGACGGTGGATACGGTGGAGCAGGCGATGGATCGCGCCGGACTGAAAATGGGCAACGCCGGCTGGAATGCCGCATGTGCCGCCATTGAAATGGCCAGTGTTATGCGCAAACTGGCGCCACTCACGAAATAGAGCTTACCTCCATGACTATGCATAACTCGCAGCGTACGATGGCCCGCCGGTTGGCCCTGCAGGCCATTTATCAAGTGGATGTACAGGGCGAGGATTTTTTAACGCAGGGCATGGACCTGTTTTTGAGCCAGCAAAGCGAAGATGCGCAGGTGCAGGCCGCGGCGGGTGAGTACACCAAAGGAACATGGGCCTATCGCCAGGAGGCTGATCAGTGGCTTGCCGTGCTGGTGCCGCGATGGAGCGTGGCGCGTATGGCGGTGGTGGATCGCAGCATCCTGCGGCTGGCTGCCTGGGAAATAAAACACGCCGACACGCCGCCGCCCGTGATTTTGGATGAAGCGATCACGATGGCCCGCGATTTTTCGACCGGGGATTCCGCTGAGTTTATCAATGGCGTGCTGGATGCGGTGATAAAAGATTACGCCAGACAAACCGGCAAAGCCAGCCCCGCAGGTCCCGCAGTGTAGGCGGCGGGGCCTGTGTGCTCACGCGAGTTTATAGCGCGGCTGGCGAGTTACCAGACGGGAGACGGGAGTTATAACCTGGGAGTGCAAAACGGCGCATTTCTTGTAGAAAAACGAGATGTCACAGGTGTGCACCATGGAGGTATTTCGTGGCCGATGACATGCCCCATCGTTTAGATGTAAAGCCGATACCAGTGTCTATTTCAATGGCTGATACGCTGGAAATTGCCGGCGTGGAGAGCCAGCGGCCGACGTTGGACCTTCGCTCACTTTATATTGCGCTGCTGGCGATTGGGCTTGGCGCAGTTGGCATGATTGCCGCCGTGGTGTTGCGATCTCTAATCGGTCTGATCACCAACCTGTGCTTTTACGGTCGTGTTTCGATGACGCTGGTCAATCCGACCGTGACTCATGTGGGGCTTTGGGTTGTGCTTATACCTGTGGCCGGTGCGATTGTGGTCGGCATCATGGCGCGATACGGTTCCAAGGCAATACGAGGTCATGGTATTCCGGAGGCTATGGAAACGGTTATTCTCAAACAAAGTAAAATTCCGTACCGCGTAACGCTTCTTAAGCCGTTGTCGGCGGCCATCAGCATCGGCACTGGTGGGCCGTTTGGCGCTGAAGGTCCGATTATCGCCACGGGTGGAGCGGTTGGCTCGCTGGTCGGGCAGGTGCTTAGCATAACGGCTGATGAGCGAAAGACGCTGCTTGCCGCCGGCGCTGCTGCGGGTATGGCGGCCACATTCGGCGCTCCTGTCGCGGCTGTGCTGCTGGCGGTGGAACTGCTGCTGTTTGAATTTAAGGCTCGCTCCCTGGTGCCGGTGGCACTGGCCTGCGCCACGGCCGGTGGGCTGCGAATATTGGTGTGGGGCACTGCGCCGATGTTTGCGATGGGGCCGGTTAAGCCGGCGGGCGCCGTCGCGATGATATTTTATGTGGTGCTGGGCGCGCTGATGGGAGTGGTGGCGGCCGGGGTGACACGTGCGGTTTATGCGGTGGAGGATGGCTTTGAGAAGTGGTGCCCCACCCATTGGATGTGGTGGCCGGCGATTGGCGCTGTCGTGGTGGGCATTGTGGGTTACTTTGCGCCGCATACGCTGGGAGTTGGTTATGACAATATTTCTGCGGCGCTGAGTGTTAAATCGGGACTGGCAGCGCTGCTGGCGCTGGCGATTTTAAAATGGGTATCGTGGACGGTATCACTTGGAACGGGTACATCGGGTGGAACGCTGGCGCCGCTGTTCACCATCGGCAGTGCCTTGGGGGCTGCGGCGGGCCTTGGCGCCGTACGGTATCTGCCTCATGCGGATATTAGCGTACCGGTCGCGGCGCTTGTAGGCATGGCCGCGATTTTTGCCGGGGCGTCTCGAGCACTGCTTACCGCGGTGGTGTTCGCCTTTGAAACCACGCTGCAACCTCTGGGATTGGTACCGCTGCTGGCCGGGTGCGGGAGCGCTTTTTTGGTGTCGTGCATGCTGATGCGGCAAAGCATCATGACAGAAAAAATCGCCCGCAAAGGCATTCGCGTGCACAGCGAATATGCGGTAGATTTTCTTGATCGCCTATTCGTCGGCGACGCCATGCAGCCGGCAGTTTGCCTGAAGGCAAGCGATACGCTGCTGGCGGCGCGACAACAACTGCTCGGTCATAGCGGCAGCGACGGTCACGACTTGTTTCCAGTGTTGGATGAGCAGGGCGGGCTGGCCGGCGTCATAGGCTGGCGGGATGTGTTTAAGCCCGATCTTGCAGTTGCAAGACCCGTAGCCGATGTTATGAAAATGCGAGTTATTGCCATCCGCCCGGACCAGCCGCTGCGCGATGCTGACCTAGCGATGGCGCGGCACGGCATAGGTCATTTGGTTGTTGTGGCTGGTGAGCGTTCGACCGAGGTTGTGGGTATTGTAACGCGTTCAGATATCTTAAGGGCGCACCGTGAACGTTCTTAGCGTTTTCGGCAGGGCGGATATTTTTTTGAAAGAAACCCATGGCGTTTGAGTTTATAAAAAAAGCGATTCATCAGAGCGTTGATAAATTGCGCGGCGGGCTGGCCAAAACGCGCAGCGCCCTTGTGGGTTCGCTGCAATCGCTGCTGCGCGGCCGAACGTTGGATGACGCTCTTATCGCCGAACTTAAACAGCGATTGATCATGTCGGACATCGGCGTGGCCGCAACCGATAAAATCATTGGCGACCTGCACACCGCGTGGAAAGAGCGCCGCATTAATTCAGGCGACCAGGTGCTGGAGTTCCTCAAGAGCGAGTTGCGTCGGTACTGGCCGGCGGAATCGCGGGCGTTGCTGGTGGCAGCTTCTGGCCCGACGGTCATTCTGGTGACGGGCATCAACGGAGCCGGCAAGACGACGAGCATCGCCAAATTGGGGCAGTGGCTTAAGTCGCAGGGCAAAACCGTGATGGTGGCGGCGTGCGATACATTCAGGGCGGCCGCCGTTGAGCAGTTGACCATTTGGGCCGGTCGTATTGGCGTTGAGATCGTAAAGCATCAGATGGGGGCGGACCCGGCTGCAGTGGCTTTTGACGCGTGCCAGGCGGCCAAGGCCCGTGGTGTAGATGTGCTGATTGTGGATACTGCCGGGCGCCTGCATACGCAGGATCATCTGATGCGCGAACTGGCAAAGATTCGCCGCGTCATTCAAAAGGTAATTCCTGAAGCGCCTCACGAGGTGCTGCTGGTGCTGGACGCCACGACCGGGCAGAACGCCATTCGGCAGGCCGAGGAGTTTAAGAAGTCCGTGGAGCTTACCGGCATATTTTTAGCCAAACTTGACGGCACCGCAAAGGGTGGCATCGTTGTTGCCATTCGACATCAACTGAATTTGCCGGTGAAGTTTATTGGGTTGGGCGAAACGCCGGATGATATCGCACCTTTTGATCCAGATCAGTTTGTTGAGGCGCTGTTTCAGCAGGAATCGGCGATAAAGCCAAGTTAACGTAGGCGTACCGTCTGCTCTGGGAGAGCTGGCATCCTCGCTCGTCGCTAACGCCAGCGTGCCGCGTGCAAGTCGTTCCAATTGCAGGCAAGATGCCGGCACCATAAGAGCAACCTTGCCGCCCGACACCAACGACAGTGGCCGAAACGTAAATCGGTGTGTGCTGCCATTGCTGGTTTTATAGAAATAGCACACAGCATCGCGCAGCGGCGTGTTTCTATTGACGATCGTTGGTTGCCAGCGGTGCTGCATCGCGCATCGGAAGCCTGTCCGAGGGTTGCAGCATGCTTTGTGGCTTTAGGCGTTAATGATACGATTGCATGTGAGTGCATAAGCCGCATGGGTGTGCAGCTTTAGGATTATTTCGCACAGGTCAACACCCGCCAAGATACGGGACTGCAGAAATGACCATGACGATTTCGGGCATTCATCATGTAACCGCTATATCCGGCAGGCCGCAGGAGAACATCGCGTTTTACTCGCAGTTGCTGGGCCTGCGCATCGTCAAGGTTACGGTAAACTTTGATGATCCGACAAGCTATCACATCTATTATGGAGATGCCTCCGCACGGCCGGGCACGCTCATAACCTTTTTTTTCTGGCCGGGTGCGCGGCTGGCCCGGCGGGGCGCGGGCGAGGCCAATCGCGTGACATTTGCAATTCCGCCCGGAAGCATCGGGTATTGGCAGAGCCGCCTGACCGCAGCCGGCACAGCCATCGCTATGGTTCCGGCAGAGAACGGAACCGCCGCAGCCCTGCAGTGTACTGATACAGAGGGATTGCCATTGGCTTTGACGGAATCATCGGACTTGGAACCGGATGAGCCAAACAGGCGTGGGAAGGTTCCACAGGAACATGCGATTCGAAGAATATGGGGCATTGATTTGCATGTGAAGGATTTTAGCGCATCGCGCCGGCATCTCACCGATGCGCTTGGTTCAGCGCCTGTTGCGGCAAGAGAGGGCGGGGCATTGTTGCGGTTGGGCACCGCTGGCTGGGCCGGAACTATTGGATTGACAGCTTCAGCCCCCGGCGAGCAGATGGGGCGTCTTGGCGCCGGCGCCATTCATCATGTGGCTTGGCGAACAGCGACTGCCGAAGAGCAGGATTTATGGCGGGAGCGACTGGAGGTGGGCGGCCTGCACGTGACGCCGCCGATGGAGCGGGTTTACTTCCGTTCAATTTATTATCGTGAACCTGGAGGCGTGCTCTTTGAAATTGCGACCGACGGCCCCGGCTTTACCGTGGATGAATCGGTGGAGCGGCTCGGCAAGCAACTTATGCTGCCGCCATGGATGGAAGACCAACGCGAGGCAATCGCCGCGTCACTGCCGCCCCTGCAATTTGCGTAATCCGCATTGCAAGAATAGTAATCGTTTATGAAGGCAGCTATACTGCCATCGGTAAAAAACTATCTTTTCCGGGCGGTAAGTTCAGAAAAAGCTGATGACGAATTAACCGCTGATTGCGCTGATGTTCGCAGATAACACCCGGGCTTGGTAATTAAAACATCCAGCATCCTGCATTTCCCTCGAGACCTTTGGGGCTTAGTGTCTAAATCGCGTCGTCGCACACACGCATTATAAGCGAGAAGGTGCAGAGATTGGCAGCGCGAGGTATAAAATCGTGCTGCTGAAAAGCGCATGAATCGCAGCAATTACGATCTGGCTTGCCGCGTAAAATGCACTTTGTAAGGCCTCGAGGCACATGGCCAATTTCGTCGCCTTTCGGCGGTATTTTTAGGCTAAAGCGGCACAAAACGATAAAAGCTCCTACGCCACTGCGACTTCACGCTGCGGCCCTAATTCCACTTTGGTTCGCAGGCGTGCATCAAGCGCATCGAGAATCTTCATGGCTCGTTCGAGCGTAATTCCAAAATACTCATTACGCTCATCGCGTGACACCTGCGATTCATGTACCTCAAGGCGCTTGGCCAGTTCGCGCTGGGAAATGCCCCGGGCAATGCGCAGGGCAATCAGCAGATGGCCCAAGCCGCGAAGATTGTCGAGTTCTTCAAATTCGCCGCGCTTCAGCCGTTCATAGCTCTCAACTTCCTCTTTCATTTGTAGATGAAATGACTCCATCGGATCTATCACACGATTGATTTCCTCGGCCTTAAGACCGGCGGCGTTCAATCGCGTTCGATGATCAGCCAGGCGCTTTTGTTCATCGGTCAGCCGAGCCACGGCTTGCTGGTATTCAGTCTCGTTGCGAATCATGACGGTCCTCCATATTGAATTTTTACAATACCCCTCGGCTTCCCATCCCGACGGGATTGACGAAACGCGGCGGGAAACTCCAGTTCATGACCATGCTGGTCACGAATACCACTGCCAACGCCCATTCCTGGGACATGCGGATACAGTTCCACGCGGTAACGATGCCACATGGGTAGTTGCTTTTTTGGATATCCGCGATAGGGCTTTCGTGAAGCAGGAGACCAAGTCCATACCTTAAACGGGTCCAACAGATTTAGTTGCCTCGTCAACTCGCCGGTTCGCAACAGGTCGAAATCACATACAAAGTACCCATCAATGTCATTGGGGTGATCCTTGTCTTCGGTAAATGACCCGTCAGCAAAAATTTCTCGGACGCCAACCGTCCAGAGCTGTCGCGTGAGAATTTCCAGATTCTGCACCAGCAGAGTCCGCCACGGCATGTCCCAACTGGAGGTGCCTTCCTGATTGCGAGGGCCGCCTACAAGCGCCGATTGCCGCAATTCGTCAAACGATAATTCAAAGTCTCCGGGCGGAAGTAAACCGTCCGGTTCAAATGGTGGGATCACAGGCGAGTTTCGTATCGCACTCATACATGGCATCATAGTCACACTTTACGCATGCGTCAAGTACCTGATGGCGCATTTTTCCCACCGTCGCAATATCGCCCTCAAGCCTATGGTAAAACGGTTTTGTAGATGCGAGTGTAAACGGTGAAATTCGCAAACTGCGGAGCGGATTGAAGCATTCGGTTAATTTCGTACACTTTGGGAAAAGCAGAATTCAAACGTGTGTGGAAGCCATCGGAACGCGCAAAAATTATGGCCAATACTCGCTCATGGTACTCAGTGCGCGACCACGGTGTGACCAGGCTCGCTGAAAGCCTGTACAACAGGTGCGATCTCGCTGCGGGTCGCGCCGGCATTTCTTACAGGCCCTTGGTAAGCATCTTTCTAAAATGTGCCAATCGAGCCGCAACTTTACCTTTGTGGGCGTTTTGTAAACCTTTAAGCGAGAACGACTCAATGGTGAAGCTTGCCATAACTGTGCCCGCCGCGACGGCCTGCTTGAAGGTTCCTACGTCAAACTTGCCCTTGCCGGTAAGGTAGCCTAAAAGGCCACCGGCAAAGCTATCGCCGGCGCCGGTGGGGTCGAGCACGTTATGTGTTGGAAATGCGGGCATGGCAAAGATGTCCGGCCCGTGGGCTACGAGGCAACCATGCTCGCCCTTTTTAACAATGACCACCTGCGGGCCGTTCTTGCGTATGAGCTTGCGTATGATGGTTAGCGCCTTGACGAGGTTGACTTCACCGGTAAGCAAACGGGCTTCGGCGTCGTTAAGTACGATGCCATCAATGTTTTTGAGACTTTTGATGAGTTCATCACGGTAATTGCGAATCCAGAGGTCGCGCGTGTCGGAAATAACGAGTTTGGGCTTTTTAACCTGCCCCAGCAATTCCATTTGCAGACCCGGGTGGGTCGCGGCCAAAAACACAACTTTTGAATCGGCAAACGCTTTGGGAACCGCAGGCGCCCGCTCTGCGAGCACATTAAGGTCAACGGCGGTGGTGGTGGCTTCGTTCATTGTGGCATCGTAGCGGCCGCTCCAGCGAAAGGTTTTGCTGCCCTGGCGTTTTTCAAGACCGGCAGCGTCAATCCGCGGATGTTTAAACGCTTTAGTGAATTTAGCTGGGAAGTCTTCGCCAACTACCCCAACCAAACGCACCGTGCAGAAGGCGGCCGCCGCCCAACTGAAGTATACCGCGGAGCCTCCCAATACTTCGGCCACGTCGCCATGCGGCGTCGAAACGCTGTCAATTCCGATAGAACCGGTTACAAGAAGCGACATATTTTACTCCATCACTATTTTTGTTTGCCGGCACGGCGGCTCAAGCCGGCATATTCACTTATTCTCTGATCAAACAGCCGCAGCATATCGTCCAGGCGCGACTGCCGGTTGCGCCGCAGCCACAGGCTGCGATACTCCTCGCGAGCGACTTTATACAGGTTCTGTTGATGTCTGGCAAAGGTTGCAGATGGCACTTGGGCGGTGAGGCGTGTTTGCGTATCGGCGAGCGAGAGCATGGCCATATCCAGCATCATAGCCAGTTCGCAATGTACATCGCGGGCATCGGGGCGGTTCAGGCGGTCGCCGGTGATGCGGTCGGTCAGCGGTTGAAGTATCGCCACGGCGTTTTGCACATGAGCGGCATCGGTTTGCGCAAGGTACTTTTGCTGGTCCCATGGTTCGCGCCAGAGCCAATGCTCGAGCGAGGCGTTTCGTATGCGTCCAGTGGCAACGTGTTTGTAAATATTGCCGGCATCGGCAAGCCATTGGGCAAAATCCAGACTCTTGGCCTGAAACACATGCGCTGACACCGCTTGGTAAAACCCTGTATCGGCTGGTGTTTGCGCGTGCCAACTTACCGCCGCGCCATAGGAGAGGGGCAAAAGACTTATGGCCAACGGCTGCAGATGGCCGTAGTCGCCCCAGTCGGTCATGAGATAGCCGATTGCGTGATGCGCCATACCGGCGAGAGCCGCGCTGTGCATGTTGGCCATGGCATTTTCAGTACGGCCTGTAAGCGACTGCCAGGTGGAAGTGCCAGGGCACACGTAAAAAGGCCTGCCGCTGGCGGCAAACTGCGCGGCATGTTCTGCAAAGGGGTGATCAAACTCGTAGCCCCATTCCAGCAGAGTTGCATCCGTCGGCAGTTCGGCGATGAGGTTTGGATGTGAAATGATGATATCGCCCCAGAGCTGGATGGCTTTACCGTGTTTGCGGGCTAATTCGCTGCAGAAGCAAATCCATTGCAGATACAGCCTCCCGACGCCAACCGCGTCGGCTTGGCTGCGTGATCGGCCCTTGCCCAAATCCCATGATTCGTCGCAGCAAACATTCACCACAGACGCGGAGAAATTAGGCAGGAACTCTTCGTATAGCTCAGTCAAAAAAGCCCGACTAAGCGGATCTGTCACACAGAGCGACCAGGGTTCGTCACACCAGGGGGTTATGCCCTGGCTGCGCAGTTCATCCGGCTCTACCTCGGCCAAATGCCTGTACTTTGGCCGTCGAAGTATTTTATCCATGTGCCCCAGCGAGGCTAGACATGGCACAAACTGTATGTAGCGGCTTCGGCAGTATTGATCTAACTCGCGCATTTCAGCCGCAGACAGGGGCGTTGTGTCATCGTAAATATCTGGATGGTTTTGAAAAGCAAAGACGTTTTCAACATACAGTTGGAATTCATTTATTTTCAGCGCGGCCAGGTCGTCAATAAGGCCTTTAAGGGTTTGCATGGTTGGCACGCGACCGCGCGAGATATCGAGCATAAAGCCACGATGGTTAAAGTCCGGCTCATCGTGGATTATCACCCCCGGTAAAACCGACTTGTGCTGCCGCAGCAATTGCACCAGTGTTTGCGCCGCGTAAAAAAGGCCCTGCTCTGTGGCGGCTTGGGCATCAGCGCCGCTGCCGCTGATGCGAAGAATGTACCCTTGCGGATGTTTGACGGTATCCGTTAAGCGAAATTCAATTTGAGCAGGGTGCGGCGCTGCGGATGAACCGGATTTTCGGCATGCAAAGTCGTGATGCAGCAGTTGCAGTTGCGCCGTCAAGAGCACCGCCAGGGCGGAATCGCCTGCGAGCGAAGTCGGAAGAATAATCTCGCCGCGCGATGGAATGGTCCAATGTTCGGATGTTGGCTCCAATGCTTTGGGCGTTGGAATAAGCAGGATGTGCGGGCAACAGGCGATGAGCAACTCCGGTAAGGCAACTAAAGACACTCTGCTTTATTGTATAGCCTGACGCCTTTGCACGCAGCTTAGTGTGGGTTTGGTGTAACGAATCAAAATTGTGATGCCTTGACCACCCGCAAGGTATTACCTAGCATAACGGCGGATTGAGAGGCGGCTGTTTGGCCAAAGGATTAAGCCGAGCCGTTGGCAATGGAATGTAGGAAGGCGTGTTCATTTTCAGGATTTACAATGTCGAAGAAAAATGTATCGCATTTAAATGTTTCCGGTAAGCGTGTGCTCATTCGTGTGGACTTTAATGTTCCCGTGGATTCAAACGGGCATATTACAGACGACCGACGCATTGTGGCGGCCCTGCCGACTATCAAAAGCGTTTTAGATCGTGGCGGCGTGGCGGTGTTGATGAGTCACCTGGGTCGCCCGAAAGCGGGGCCTGAACCTAAGTTTTCGCTTAAGCCGGTAGCCAAGCGACTGCAGGAACTGTTGGGCAAGCCGGTTCAGATGGCACCGGATTGCATTGGCCCCACGGTCGAGCAGTTGGTTGCGGGGGCTTCTGCAGGCACGGTTGTGTTACTTGAAAACACCCGCTTCCATAAAGAAGAGGAAAAGAATGATGCGGTGTTTGCCGCCGCACTGGCCAAAATGGGTGACTTGTATGTAAATGATGCCTTTGGTACAGCCCACCGCAAGCACGCATCTACGTATGGCGTAGCGGAAATTTTGGGTCCCGGCAAGCGTGTTGCGGGGTATTTGATTGAACGCGAGCTGACATTTTTAGGTGAAGCGCTTAGCAATCCGACGCGTCCTTTTGTGGCAATTCTGGGCGGCGCGAAAGTTTCGGACAAAATTGCGGTGATTGAGAACCTGCTTTCCAAGGCGGATACCGTTTTAATCGGCGGGGCTATGGCCTATACGTTTTTTCTGGCCCAGGGCCGCAAGGTGGGCAAGTCCTTGTGTGAAAAAGATAAGGTTGGCTTGGCGGCCGAGCTGCTTAAAAAGGGCGGCCAAAAGTTGATGTTGCCGGTGGATACTGTCATAGCTGGCGAGATGACCGACACGGCGGTAACGCGCGTGGTGCAAGGCGATATTCCCGATGATATGGAAGGCTTTGACATTGGCCCCAAAACCATAGAGTTGTATCGCAGCAAGATACTTAGCGCCAGGACGGTGGTATGGAATGGGCCGATGGGCGTCTTTGAAAAGAAGCCCTTTCAGGCAGGTACGCGAGCGGTGGCGGAAGCCCTCGCCGAGATTACCGGTTCGAATAAAGCTACCACCATCATCGGGGGCGGAGACTCGGCTGCGGCCATCGAACAATTCGGATTGGCTGATAAAGTTTCGCATGTATCAACCGGCGGCGGCGCGAGCCTGGAGTTTATGGAAGGCCGTGGGTTTGCCTGCATAGACATTCTTGACTGATGGGACGCAGCAGGGCGATTGGTTATTTCCGGCATTTGTGGACGGATGCATGAGCAACAATATTTTTCAGAGACCGCCGCACCTGCCCCTTATTGCGCCGTCCATTTTGGCGGCTGATTTCGGCCGGTTGGCCGAAGAAGCCTCCGATGCGCAGCGCATCGGCGCCGACCTGCTGCATGTGGATGTTATGGATGGTCACTTTGTGCCCAACCTGACCATGGGGCCGGACATTGTCATGGCGTTGCGGCGGGCGTGCTCGCTGATGCTGGATGTGCACCTGATGGTGAGCGATCCACAGGATTTCATTAAGCCGTTTGTGGATGCGGGCGCGGGCAGTATAACGTTTCATATAGAAGCTCCAGGGCTGAAACAGTTCGGCGCTGTAGATTTGATACATCGCATTCAAGATCATGGCTTGACGGCCGGCATATGCCTGAACCCGGAAACGCCGCCCGAATCGCTCAGCGGAGTTCTGCCGGTGGTGGATCTGGTGCTGGTTATGAGCGTGCATCCCGGTTTTACCGGGCAGGGGTTTATTCCAGAAACGCTCGACAAGGTCCGCTGGCTCAGGCATCGCTTGCAGCCGAATCAACGCTTGTCCATAGACGGCGGCATCGGCATACGCACGGCCCATGACGCGCTGGAGGCCGGAGCCGATGTTCTCGTGGCTGGTGCGGCGATCTTTCGTGAAAAAGATCGGGCGGAGGCGGTTCGGCTGTTACGCGGTGATTATCCGCGCGGATAATTGTTGAGTGCATAGAAGTTAAGGAAACGAAGATGACGATGCTGACGGGTAAAAAGGCGCTGATTTTTGGCGTGCTCAACGAGTATTCCATCGGTTGGCATATTGCCGAGGCGTTGCATGCGCAGGGCTGTGAATTGGCATTTTCACATTTGCCGGGCGAAAAAATTGAACGCCGCGTGATTAAGGCTGTCGAGCCGTTTAAGCCGACGTTCTTGGCTCCCTGCGACGTAAGCAAGGATGAAGATATCGCCCGTACCTTTGAAGTAACTGGGCAGAAGTTCGGTACCTTTGATATTTTGATCCATTCGTTGGCGTTCGCCCCGGCTGAAGCGCTTCACAACCCTTTTCTGCAGACGAGTCGGGAAGCATGGCGCACGGCGCTGGACATCAGCGCGTATTCACTTGTGGCGCTGGCTCGCGCGGCTTTGCCATTGATGAACGCCGATGGCAGCATTGTAACGTTAAGCTACCTGGGGGCGGAGAAGTTCATCCCGATGTATAACGTGATGGCAGTCGCCAAGGCGGCGCTGGAATGTTCAGTGCGTTACCTTGCGGCCGAATTGGGCCGCAACGAAAAACACATTCGCGTAAACGCCATAAGCGCCGGCGCCATTAAAACAATGGCCGCTCGGGGCATCGGCGACATAGACAAAATGATGGTGCACTATACTGAAAAATCGCCTCTTCCATGGAATGGCGACACCGCCGCATCGCATGTCGGCCGCACCGCGTTGTATTTGTGCTCTTCTCTGGCTAGCGGCGTCACCGGCGAAACCATTTATGTAGACGGCGGCTACAACATTGTAGGGTGGTAAAATAGGCTGTGCGAACCGTAATCCAGAGCGGCCCCGAGGTCGTGCGCCGTGCCGCTGATTTGCTGGCGG
>JAJXZA010000372.1 GCA_021780285.1 Planctomycetota bacterium | reverse complement strand
TAACAGCACCATCAGCAGGCGATATTCATGCGGTGTCAGATGAACCGGCTGCCCGGCCACGGTTACTTCACGGGAGTCGAGATTCACCGTGATATCGCCGACCGTTACCATGCCCCCACCTGGCCCGTCCGTTCGTATCGGACGACGCAGTGCAACCCGCAAACGCGCCAAAAGCTCACCGATACCGAATGGCTTGGTGAGGTAATCGTCGGCACCCGCATCAAGAGCCTCAATTTTGCCGCGCTCATGCCCACGCGCCGATACAATCAGTATTGGGGTGCCGGCAAGCTTGCGAATATGACGCACGATTTCAATGCCGTCGCAATCCGGCATGCCCAAATCGAGAATAACCGCATCCGGCGCCATTTGATTAAACAGCATCAGGGCCTTGGCGCATGTGGCAGCGTCAATAACGCGGTATCCGTTGGCATCCAGCGCCGCCCGTAAAAACCTCTGAATGGGAGGGTCATCTTCCACCACAAGTATCACAGCGTTAGCATTAGCCATAAATGGAATCAAAACCTCTACGAGCCAGGTCGTCAACCTGTGGGTATGGGCAGCAAAACCTGAAATTCCGCACCGCCGCCATCACGATTTCGCGCGCTGATACTACCCTGATGCAACTGCATAACCGCCCGGCAGATCGCCAAACCCAAACCCAACCCCGCCGAGCGCGAGGCACTGGCTCCCCCGTGAAAAAATTTCTCAAAAATCCGCTGGGTATCATGCAGCGGCAGGCCGGGGCCGCGGTCCATCACCCGAATCAGCACCATAGCGCCGCGAGTCATCGCCTGGATTTCAATGGGAGACCCACATGGAGCATGTTCTATCGCATTTTCAATGAGATTGGAAAGCACTTGCTCAATCAGCAGCGGATCACCCGACACCGGCGGCAGTGCGTCGGCAATGTCCAGTTTGAATTCACGATGCTGGTCATTTTCGCGCCAGCGTCTCACTGCTGAAATAATCACCTCTCCCACATCAAATAATTCCCTTGCAACTCTGGTTTCACCGGCCTCCAGCCGCGTCATGTCGAGTAGTTTGCCGATCAGGCGTTCCATCCGCATGGACTCCTGTGCAATCGTATGCAGCAACTCCCTTTGCGTTTCTTCGGTAAGTGCATCGCCTGCCTGCAGCAAACTGGTGGCAGCGCCCGTAATTGCCGCCAGCGGTGTTCGCAAATCGTGCGATACCGCCGAGAGCAATGTGTTGCGGAGAACCTCGCGCTCGGTTTGCTCCCAAGCGCGTTGCGATTCCTCCGAAAGCATAATCCGTTCAAAAGCCATGGCCATCTGTGCCGCAAAAGATTCCAGCGTGTGCATCTGTTCCGGATAAAAGAGTTGTGCCGATGGCGAAGGAATCAGGCACAGCGCGCCCAAAGTTGATCGAACACCTTTCAGTGGCAGGTAAATCGCCCGCGCCGAAGGCAAAGTGGATGTGCCCGCGCCGGCCTTTTCACCATGACGAATAACCCAATCGGCCACACCAAGTTCTTTTTCGTCAAGCGCCAATTCCGGCGACGCATACGCCACTGCAGGCCGTCCGGCTGACCCCAAAACCATCACTCCGGCTGGGGATGCGAAAAAGTCGGCCACATGCTGGACTGAAACTTTCAGCAACGTTTTGTGATCGCGGCAAACAATTAACTCGCGGCTGGATTTCAAAAGCATTTCCACATGCTGTTGGCGCAATCGCGCCAGGGATTCCTGGTTGCGGAGGCGGGTCGCGAGCATGCTGATGTAGATGCCTGTCGCCATCATAGCGGCAAAGGTCAGCAAATATTGCGTATCAGAAACGGCGAACGAATAATAGGGCGGTACCACGGTAAAATCAAAAAGTGCAACACTGCCCACTACGGTAATGATTCCGACCAACCGACTGTAGCGGGCGGATATCCATATCACCCCCAGCAGGTAAAACATGATCACATTGATGTTCGACAACCCCAAAACGTTGCACAGCAGAATACCCAGTGCGGTGTTAAACCCTACAATGGCACAAGCCCACGTTAATCCGCGAAGATCCCAACTTTTGGCCGCAGATGCCATTGGAGCAGGAGGTGCATGATCCGCATCTTCACGAATCAGTTCGAGATTAATATCTCCGCTGTGCAGTATCAGTCGGTCTAAAAATGAACGTCTCAGCCAGCGGCGCCAGCCCCGCACCGAAGGCTTGCCGACGATAATGCGTGCTACATGTCTTCGTTGTGCATAAGCAATAATTTCCACATCCGCATGAAGGCCCGCCAGAGTCACTACCTCGCCCCCAAGTTGCTCAGCAAGGTTCAGTGTGTGCGTGACACGCTGCCGGGCGGCTGCGGAGAGACCGGGGGAGTTTTTCATTTCAACATATACGGCAATCCAGGGAGCCTTCCAGGCTGCGGCCATCCGCGCGGCGGTACGCACCAGGTTGGCCGAAAATGGACTTGGGCCTACGCATACCATGATGCGCTCAGATACGGCAGAAGCCTGGGGAGCCGTTCGGCCCTGGCGCAGCGTATCAATATCCTTATTGATACGATCGGCGGTGCAGCGCAATGCGAGCTCGCGCAGGGCCAGCAAATTGCCCATACTGAAAAAGTGCCGCAACGCAGCAGCAGCCCGATCAGGCACGTAAATTTTTCCTTCCTGGAGACGCTCGATGAGCTTTTCTGGAGGCAAGTCCACCAGTTGTACTTCATCGGCGCTTTGAAAAACCGAGTCGGGAAGCGTCTCTTTTACTTTTACGCCGGTGGCTCGTTCCACAATATCATTGACCGATTCGAGATGTTGCACATTCAGCGTTGTGGAGACATCAATCCCCGCAGCAAGAAGTTCGGCCACATCCTGCCAGCGTTTGGCATGCCGCATACCGGGGGCATTGGTATGTGCCAGTTCGTCAACCAGAATCAACTCGGGGACTTTTTCGATGGCCGCGTCAAGATCAAATTCTTTAAGTGTGGTTCCATTATAATTAATAATTTTATAGGGAAGAATATCCATGCCCAGAAGCAACGCCTCGGTTTCCGGGCGAATATGCGGTTCGGCGTAGCCTACCAGAACGCGTAAGCCGTCCATGGCTCGCTTGCGCGCATCTTCCAGCATGGCGTAGGTTTTTCCGACTCCGGCCGAAGCGCCAAAAAAAATCTTCAGTTTGCCCCGACGTCGCGATTCTTCCTGTTTTTTTATTTGAAGCAGTAGATCATCAGGATTCGGTCGCTGTGGGTCGTGTATATTTTCCATGAATTATTCCCCGGAGCGTTTTGACGATGATAACCGATCGAGAGCCAAATTCAGTTCCAGAACATTCACATGCGGCGCGCCCAGTACACCCCAAAGTCGTCCCCGGCGGAAATGCTCAACTAATTGCCGTACTTTCGTCACCGGCAAACCGCGCGCCTTGGCCACACGGGCCGCCTGATACAAGGCCGCCGCCGGGCTGATGTCGGGATCTAGCCCACTGGCACTGGAAGTCACCAGGTCCACTGGAACCGGCCCTTTTTCGGTAGGATCTGCCGCTCGTAGCCGAGCTACGCGGCGCTTTACCGCGGCAAATAAAGCCGGATTCGTCGGCCCCAAATTGGAGCCTGATCCACAATCGGCCAGCGGGCCGTTGCAGGAGGTGTATGGCACCGGCGAGGTTGCCGACGGGCGCGGCCAGAAATACCCGGGTTCAGAAAAATATTGGCCGATCAGACGCGAGCCTACAGCCTTGCCCGCGCCATTGTTTAAGATGCTGCCATTGGCCTGCAGGGGAAAAGCCACAGCCGCAATTCCGGTAACCAGCATAGGATATGCCAGCCCCGTGAGGGCGGATAAAATAACAATCACTACGATGGCTGGACGAATGTGTGACCACATATGGGTTATTCCTTTCAACATTTGGGTGTTACGCCAGATGCATGGCTACCAGTGCCATGTCAATAAGTTTGATCCCGATGAATGGCACAATCAGGCCCCCGACGCCATAAATAAGAATATTCTGCAAAAGCAATTTTCCTGCGGGCATGGGTTTGTATTTTACGCCGCGCAGCGCCAGCGGGATCAGCACAATAATAATAAGAGCATTAAAAATAACCGCCGACATGATGGCGCTCTCCGGCGTGGCCAGATGCATGATATTCAGGCGGCCCATCGCCGGATATATCCCCACAAAAATTGCTGGGATAATGGCAAAATATTTACTGACATCATTGGCGATAGAAAAAGTGGTTAAGGAGCCGCGGGTCATTAAAAGTTGTTTGCCGGTTTCGATGATTTCAATGAGCTTGGTCGGATTGGAATCGAGGTCCACCATATTGCCGGCTTCTTTTGCGGCCTGCGTGCCGGAATTCATGGCCACGGCCACATCCGCCTGCGCCAAAGCCGGTGCGTCGTTGGTGCCGTCACCGGTCATTGCCACGAGCCGCCCGCCCTGCTGATACTCGCGAATCAGTTTCAGTTTAGTTTCCGGCGTAGCCTGGGCGAGAAAATCGTCAACGCCGGCCTCGGCAGCGATGGCGGCGGCGGTAAGCGGATTATCGCCAGTGATCATAACCGTTTTAATGCCCATGCGGCGCAGTTCTGCGAAGCGCTCTTTAATGCCGCCTTTAACAATATCCTTAAGTTCTATAACGCCGGCGACCTTGGGGCCATCCGCCACCACCAACGGCGTGCCGCCGCGGCGGGATATTTCGTCCACGGCGGCTGTAACCACTTCATCAAACTCACCGCCGCTTTCGGCAACATAAGCCGCGATGGCATCGGCGGCGCCCTTGCGAATTTTTCGCCCGCCATAATCTACGCCGCTCATGCGCGTTTGGGCGGTGAATGGAATAAATTGGGCGTGCATGGAACTCAAGTCGCGTCCGCGCAGCTTGTAAAGCTGCTTGGCCAGCACAACAATGCTGCGGCCTTCGGGTGTTTCATCCGCAAGAGATGCGAGCTGCGCCGCATCGGCCAACTGCTCAACCGTGACGCCTCTGGCCGCAATAAAGCGCACCGCCTGACGATTGCCCAGTGTTATCGTTCCCGTTTTGTCCAGCAGCAGCACATCCACATTGCCTGCCGCTTCCACAGCGCGACCCGATGTTGCAATGACATTTTTTTGAATCATGCGATCCATACCAGCAATGCCAATGGCTGAGAGCAAACCCCCGATAGTGGTGGGTATCAGGCACACCAGCAAAGCCGCCAGAACGGTTATCGAGATGGGCGATCCATGACCGGTAGCGTGGACCGCATAAATTGAAAATGGAAGCAGCGTGACGGTCGCCAGAAGAAATATTATTGTCAGTTTGGCCAGGAGGATGTTCAGCGCAATTTCATTGGGTGTTTTTTGACGCTTAGCGCCTTCTACCATGGCAATCATACGATCCAGAAACGTTTCACCTGGATTACATGCCACACGAATAATTAGCCAATCGGAAAGTACGCGTGTGCCGCCCGTCACGCTGGAGCGGTCACCACCCGATTCTCGAATGACCGGGGCGGATTCTCCGGTAATGGCCGATTCATCTACGGACGCAACGCCCTCGATAACCTCCCCGTCGGCGGGAATCATACTTCCGGCCTCCACCAGAATGAGGTCTCCTTTACGCAGGGCGGATGCGGAAATAGTTTGATGTGCCGCATCGCGCCGAGCCTCCGTGAGTTTTGTTGCCTGGGTATCGCGCCGGGCGCGACGCAGAGTATCGGCCTGAGCCTTGCCACGACCTTCCGCCATGGCTTCCGCGAAATTGGCGAATATGACTGTAAACCATAGCCAGAGGCTGATGGCGAGAATAAACCCGGCTGGGGCCTCACCATGCCCGAACAGCGCCTGAATAAATAAGCCGCTTGTCAGGATGCTCCCGATATAAACGACAAACATCACCGGATTACGAAATTGAATTCGTGGATCCAGTTTTTTAAATGAA
>JAJXZA010000273.1 GCA_021780285.1 Planctomycetota bacterium | reverse complement strand
TTAAGCCGTCGCTTAGCGTCACAATTTTGCACTTCGAGGGCAAAATGCCTGAAACCTGAACAAGATTAAACTTTTCTACCCCCGCATGGCGAAATGCCAATTCCTGCGACTGCGGCAAATATTTGTGTCGCCCCACGCCTTTGGTAAAAAACACCCTCGTTGGAATTGGCGCCGTCCATTCATGAGCCATGAATTACTTCTCCAATGTTGTTGCCTGTGGCTTTCGGCTTGATCGCTTTGCCATCCCACACCCGATCTGCCACCGCCGGCAAGTAACCGCTGAACATCATCGCCAGCACCAACGCCAGCGAAGACCATAACACCACATCAAACACATTGACATAATGCCGACCATTATGCCCCAGCACCTTGGCTATGTCGCTCGTCCACAACATAAAAAATGCAGTCAACCCCAGTGCGCCCCAAGCTCGCCCGCGTGCTGCCGGCGAGGCCTCGGCATCCGCGGCAATCATGCCGACCGCCATGAGCGCAAAAATAAGCGTTACATAGTGCGGCACCCAGGTGCGCTCCGAAGCCCACAACATAAAGGCGCCCACGCAAGCAATTTCCATCACATACCGCCTGCAACGAAAGCTCGGCATGGCACGCCGCGCCCACCAGGCCCCACCGACGGCCAACAGCAGCAAAATGCCGCGGCTGATCCATTCCACCGCACCGGACGAAAGATTGACAATGTTAATGTAGTGCGGCTCGGTTAGTCCATGCGGTATGTTAACCCAGGCCGGCGAATGCGAGAGCAATCGCTTAACGAACTCCGGTATTGATTCACCATTTGAAAACTTGACTGCTCCATGCACCAAATACGGCTTAAGCATCATATGCGACCATTGCCCCAACCAGGCTATGTTCTGCCGCCAGGAAAAGACCACTGCCGGCACCGCAAACAGCCACCAGCCAATACCCGCGAGCAGCCATGCGGTAATTCGCCAGCGTCGCCGATAAACAAAAAAAGCCACAAACGCCAATGGCGTAACCTTAATACATATCGCCATGGCCACGAGCAGGCCGGCGGCGGCATCTGCCCAGCCGGTTTCAACCTGCGCCATCCATAAACCTGCGGCAAGCGGCAGCAGCATAAGCAGGTTCATCTGCCCTTCCTGCACATCACCAATGACCGGAAAAAACCATCCCGCACAAACCAGCAGGAGCGCCGGCAAAGGCATGTCGCCTCCCGCCCGCCGCACGATGGAAAGCGCCAGCATAAATATGCCAATAATCATGACGGCCTTGGTCAGCACCCAAGCCGCCTGCGCGTTGGGCCGCGAGAGGTGCGTGTAGGGGGCTACAAAAAGCATTGCAAACGGCGGCAGCGGAAAGCGTTCGCTTGTATACGGTTTATGCTGATACAAAAATCCGGGCAATACCTTCATGTAAGAATCAAAGGCGTCAATATGCTGATGCCGCCCCATATTGTGCTGAATTTTATGATGCGCCTGCACCGCCAACACAATCGTGCCAATCAGCACAACCAACACGCCGACAATCAAAGGCAAATGCGGTTTAAGGCCGGCTCGTGGCACATCGTTTTTCAAAGGAATGCTCCGCACGCGGCTGAGATGATTCTCAACTCAACGGCAAAAATTGTATCGTGCCCGCACAGCGTTGCAATGCCTCGCGGATGGCAACGTCGCGCCTCGCCCGCTGTAAAGGCCTGCCTGCGCTGTATGCTCCGGGCCGGCGGCGTTAGAATACATGCAATGGCGATGTACCTTCATGACGATGCCGTGTGCCTGCGCGTCGGCGATTTTTCCGAAACAAGCCAAATCGTCGCGCTGTTTGCCAAAACCCATGGCCTCATCAGCGCCATCGCCAAAGGATCTAAAAGGACGGGCGGTAAAAGCCCTGGAGCGTTTTCCGGACCGCTCGATCCGCTCTGCCGCGGCGAAATCGTTTTTATCGCCGCTAAACACGCCGGCGAACTTGCCACGCTTACCGCATGGAACCTGGCCGACCCGGCCCAATATCTCCGCCGCAACTGGCGGGCTTGGCTGGCGGCCCAGCTAATGGCTGAGGTAACGCTCGCCGTTCTGGAACCACACGACCCGCACCCCGAACTTTTTTTAGAACTTCAAGCAGCTCTCTTGCACTGCCACAACCTCCGTATGTCGGCAGCTTATCTCAAGGCAGCCCTGTCTGCGGCGGGCCTGCAGCCACAACTTGACGCATGTCGCCGCTGCGGCCAACTGCTGACCCAAATGCCCAGTGATGCTTCTGTTTGGTTTGCCCCGGCGATCGGCGGAATGTTTTGCCATGACTGCCGTCACAACGAGCGTGCTATTACGACCACGGCCCCCGTGCTTCGCGCACTTGCCCGCCTGCCGGCTCCAACCGCTCTGCAAGCCGCCCCGTCACCCGCACGCCCGGCTGACCCGGTTGCAGTACTCGATGCACTACGTTTGCTTGTGGCACAAATTCAAACTTTATCCGAACGACGGTTGCATACCGCCGAATTTCTGCCGATGATCTGCGGCATAGACCGCAATGCCGGTTCGCCGGATGCTGCGGGCGTATTGGGCCTTGCGCAACCTGCAATCAACAGCACAAGCGAGCCGGCACCATGAATAGACCATCGTCCCCGCAGACCACCACCGGCCCACGCGACGGGCCTTCGGCAACTACGCCTGGTATGTCGGGCCTTGTGCCGGTTACTCTGCTCGTCGGCGTGCTCCTGCTTATCGCCGGTGCGCTAAGCGGCTACGCTTTAATTGCTTCAGGCGTTGCCGGCGCACCATTTGCCGAGCTGCTGCGGGTTATTGCGGAGATCATCCTAGGCCTCTGGCTCATCAGCGGGCTTGAACATCGCACAACATGGTGGCTCGCCACGATCACTTTTCTCGCGTTTGCCGGTTACTCGGCAGTACGGTTCTTTGCCGGCAAAGCAACGTGCGGCTGCTTTGGTATGGTGCATGTTCATCCTCTTTACACTCTGGTAATGGACTTGGTAATTCTTGCCGGGCTGGTTTATGTAAAGCCAGCGCTTAATTTAACAAAAAAGCCCGCGCGGGCGCGGCCCATTCTGGCGGTATTTCTTGCCCTGGCAACCACCGCGCTGGGTGGCTGGGCCATTTATTACTACCGCCCCGCAACGCTTCACAGCAGCGGCAAACTGACGGGAGGTCACGGCGTGGTACACTTTGAACCTGCCGCATGGGCCGGCAAACCGCTGCCGATAGCTCCCTGGCTTCATGCAGGAGACTTGCTAAATCACGGGCACTGGCTGCTGGTGTTTTATCATCACGACTGCCAGGTATGTATTCATGCCATTGCCGGGGTGGAAAAGCGACTCTCGCCGGAGCAACTTCACCATTTGGTGCTGATCGAACTCGCTCCCTTTGGAGCTTTGCCCGTTAACTTGCTGCCCAAGCCGGTACATCACTTGCGGCTTGGGCAAAATCGAACATGGCATTGTGCGATCACGCCGCTGCTGGTAGATGTACACAATGGAGTCGTCCAGCAGACCAGGCTTTACGCCCCCGGCCCGTGGAGCGGGTTTTGAACCAACCGGGTAAGCTGCCGTACAATCATGGTTGCTTTGGAGATAAAGTATGTTTCTATGTCGTCATTTTCTTGTTGCGGCCGGCGCAATTGCTTTTGCGGGTGCGGCGGCATTTACCGTTGCGGCACTGCCGGCGCCCATCCTTTCAATTCACAGCGATCCATTGCCCCAACCCGCAGCTACCGCCACGCCAGCAGCAACATGGATGCCGCACCCGGACCCTCACAACCTGCGAAACACCATTACCGTGCAGATTGTTAAACATTCGGAACCGGCCATTGTCAGCATCTCGGCCAAAAAGCTCGTAACTCAGCGAGTAAACCCCTTCGGCAACAGCATGTTTATGCCGCAGTTCAACTTTGGACCGCTGGTGCGTGTGCCGGCCAATTTTTTGGGCAGCGGCTTTATTATTCAAAGCCAAGGCTATGTCGTAACCAACAACCATGTGGTCAACCAAGCCCGCGAAATACATATCCAACTCGCCAATGGCCAAAAGTATTCCGCCCATGTTGTCGGTGCCGACCCGGCCATTGATCTGGCCATTTTAAAAATCAACAGCACCGCCGCATTTCACACGCTGCCGCTGGGCCTCTCCAATGACCTGATGATTGGCGAACCCACGATTGCGGTGGGCAATCCGTTTGGATACAGCCAAAGCGTTAGCTCGGGCATTGTGTCGGCCATTCATCGGCAAATTCAGGAACCCGATAATCCCAAACCCCTCACCAAACTTGTTCAAACCGATGCTGCCATCAATCCCGGCAACTCGGGTGGACCGCTCCTTAACGCCTACGGGCAAGTCATCGGCATTAATACCGCCATTCGCGGCAACGCCCAAAACATCGGCTTTGCCATCGGTGTGGATCGCCTCGAAAAATATCTCCCCACGCTCATGAGTCCGGCACTCGTCAACGGGCTTGACATTCCCGTTAAACTCGCCGCGGTTCGCTCGATAACTGAACCCGCTGCCATTATCGAGCATGTTGTGCTGGCCGGCACCAAAGGCCCCGCCATCGAAAGCATTGATGGTACGCCAACGCCAACGCTTGTAGACGCCTGCGCAGCGCTGCTGGCGGTAAAGCCGGCTCAAAAGGTTGTTGTCATTCACTTTGCCGATGGCTCGGTAAAGCAATATCCCGTAAGCATCCTTCCGCCCTCACCCGTGGTCACAAAAGCCCGCAAGCTGCTCGGCCTTGGCTTGGTACAAATGACGCCGGCTCTCGCCCAGCGTTATGGCATGCAGGTACAAAGCGGCCTGCTCGTTAAGCTCATCGAAAAAAACTCCATCGGCGCCCGCGCCGGATTGGAACCCGGCGATGTTATCGTGCAGCTTGGCCCCTACCGAATTCGCACTCTTCATGATCTAGGCATTCTTTTGCCGCGTCTGCCCGCAACCGGTCGCGTTCGCATTCTCGTCGTGCGCAACGGCAAACTCGGTATGGGTGTTTTGACCTTTCCGTAGCGGCGCCGAGGCACCCTGCAACCATCTTTTGACAGGACCCTTGGCATATTCCGCGACATCTATAAATTCGTGTGCATAGCTTGACTTACCCTCTCATTTATGCGAGCCTCTTTTATTGAGATCGGCTCAAAGTTCCCGCCGACGTTTTAGGAGACTTTTTATGAAAAAAACAGCGAAAGCATCTTCTGCGACCGCTCTTTTGGCCACGGCCGCATTGACCGGCATTGCTGCGGGATCGCTGCATGCCGCAAATGCCACCGGCGGCGTTAAGACTGCCGCCAACATCCATGCGGGCATAGCCGCTTTAGACGCCGCCTCCGGCTCCAACGACAAGGGTAAAAGCTCTTGTGCAAGCTGTAACGCACCGGCACCGTCCAAATAAGCGCGGCCCTGCGGTAACTGCCACGGCACATGTATTGCACTACCCGCCTCCGCACATAAAATTGTAGGAGTGTGGGTAATACGCCTCGCCATAGCGCCGGCCGCCACAACCTCAAGCAATAATGATTTCTTACAAAAAGGTCACAGCCCATGGCAGATGAGCCTCAAAAAACCACGCCATCTCATGGGCAAACGCCTGTGTCACCAGAAGCGGCTCGCATGAGCGATCCAAAGCAAGCCGCTCGCTGGCGTGCTTGGGGACCCTACCTTAGCGAGCGAGCCTGGGGCACCGTTCGTGAAGATTACTCCCCCGACGGCAGCGCTTGGACTTATTTCACACACGACATGGCCCGCAGCCGCGCCTACCGCTGGAACGAAGATGGCATCGGCGGTATTTGTGATGAACAGCAGATACTCTGTTTTGCCCCGGCCTTTTGGAACGGTCACGACCCCATTCTCAAGGAACGCATGTTTGGCCTTACCAACCAGGAAGGCAACCATGGTGAAGACGTCAAAGAAC
>JAJXZA010000333.1 GCA_021780285.1 Planctomycetota bacterium | reverse complement strand
GCAGCCCGCCCTTATTTAAACGTAATAAAACGACCTGATGCCTCACATCTGCGGGTAACCCCTTTCACCGCCTCTGCAAAAATCAGCTTCAGTCAAGCGGTTTAAGACAACGCAACCGGCTCTCCGTGATGAGCTTTCGCTGGACTTTTTGCCACTTGGCAGAGCATACTAACGAACCCGATGCTTCTCGGTGAGCCTCGCGGCCCTCGGCATCGGGATGTTTTCAAGGATGATGGCATGAGCAATACCACGGATGTGCTGATTGTCGGCGGCGGCATCATGGGGCTTACCAGCGCTTGGCGGCTGGCCCAGGCCGGCGCCAAAATTACTCTGTTTGAAAGCCGTACCTGCGGTAGCGGCGCCAGCAGTGCGGCGCTGGGCGCCCTCTGGCCCGCCAGCGCCCTGGTTAATGCCCCGCTGCAAAATTTGCATCGTAAGAGTCTTTGGGAGTTTGAGGCGTTTGCCACAGAATTGACGGATTTTACCGGCAAGCCGGTGCCCTTTATGCGGCGCGGGCGGGTGGAGTTGCTTCATTCCGAAAAGGCTAAAGCGCATGCCCTGCAGGAAGCGGCCGCAGCCTGCGCCGACTGGCCGCAGCTTTCGCCCGGCCCGGCGATGGAAGTGCTTTCAGCCGAGGAATTGCGCCGGCAGTATCCGGAGATCAACTCTTTGCCCTTTGGTGGACAGGTTTGTCACCGCTCAGCGCAAGTTGGGGTGGATGGTCTTTTGGCGGCCCTTATTGAGGCGTGCCGCAAAGCGGGCGTGGTGCTTAAAGAAAACTGCGCCGTGCAGCAGTTGCAGGGCGACGGCGAGAGCATCACCGGTGTGATGGCGGGAGGCGAAGTTTATGCGGCCGGCGCGGTGCTGGTGGCGGCGGGCGTGCACAGCAACCACCTCGGGTTTGAACTGCGCCAGCGGGCGCCTATTCAACCGGTCAAAGGCCAGGCGATGCTGCTTAAAACTGCCGAACCGGTGATTAATAAAATTGTTAAAAATGGTTTGATATTTCTCGTGCCCTGGCCCGATGGCCGCGTGCTGGTAGGTTCCACCACCGAACCGGACGCCGGCTTTGACAGTTCCAACACGGTGGAGGGCGTAAGCTTTTTGCTCAATGGTGCGGTGCAAACATGCCCGGCAATGGCGTCGGCCCGGCTCGAGCGCACCTGGGCGGGCCTGCGGCCAACCGGGCCGAACAAGAAGCCTGTGCTCGGCCCCATGCCCAACAACCGCGGCCTGTATGTGGCCGGAGGGCACTTTAAGGTGGGCATCGGCATGGCTCCCATCACGGGTAAGCTTATCGCCCAGATGATTACCACCGGCCAGGTGCCCGGCGAGGCTATGCCGTTTGTGCCCTCAGCCGCCGAGGCGGCGCTCTTGGCATAAACCAACCGCAACGGCCCGCAGCTTCCGGTCGCTTACGATGCGGCTGGAGCGGTGGTGCTCAGGTCTGATGTGCAATGTGCGCATCGCGCAGCTTTGATGGGAATGGTCGAAAGGCAATAGGGACATTCTTTGGTGGTCGGTTCGGCGACGGGCGCCGGTTTGGTGGTGAGCTTTTTAATTTTGCCCATGACCACCACAATTAGAATGAACATGACAATTGCGACGATCAGAAAGTTAACCACCTGCCCGCCGAAGTGGCCGTATTGAATGCCATGCCACGCCAGCGGTTTCTGGCCTTTTTGGGGCTTGGGTTCAAATGTCGCTATAAATGGCAGCACAATGTCGTTGACCAGCGACGTGACCATAGCGCCAAAGGCGCCGCCAATCACTATGCCCACGGCCATGTCAATCATGTTGCCTTTGAAGGCAAAGTCCCGAAAGTCTTTAAACAGCGACATGAACAGCTCCTTTTATTGAACAAACTTCCCAACGAATGTCTCAGATATTATTCAGCGAGCGGGTTGCGGTCAATGATAAATTGTCGCTTTATGTCGCTTAATTTTTAAACATTCGCCGGTGCGAACAAGAACCTGCCCATGGCCGTTTCAAAAGTTGGGCTGTTGCGCGTATTATTCCTTACCGCTGGTTGCATTGATTTGCCGCGACGCCGGCGTGATTGCCGCCGCAAATGGGCGTGTGGCGGTCAGGTTTTACAGGAAAACATGCAATGAATAAGCCCGCCGTATACAAGCCACGCATTCTTACCGGCGATACGCCCACCGGGCGGCTGCACCTGGGCCATTGGGTTGGCTCGCTTGAAAATCGCGTGGCCATGCAGAACAGCTACGAGTGCTTTTTTATTATTGCCAATGTGCATGCGTTTACCACGCGGGCCGAAAGGCCCGATGATATCCGCCAGAGCGTACTTGAAATTGCCACCGATTACCTCGCCTGCGGCATAGACCCGAATGTCAGTACCATATTTCTGCAGTCAGAAATACCGGCCATCGCCGAACTGACGTTTTTTTTCGCTATGCTCGTGCCCTTCGCACGGTTGATGCGCAACCCGACGCTGAAGGATGAAATTCGCGACAAGGGCCTCGGCGACAGCTACAGCTTTGGTTTTCTGCTTTACCCGGTCGGCCAGATTGCCGACATCCTGGCTTTTCGGCCTGATATGGTGCCGGTGGGTGAAGATCAAATGGCTCATCTTGAGCTTAGCCGTGAGGTGGCCCGTCGTTTCGATCAGATGTACTGCGGGGTAGACCCGCAAACGCCGGACAAGGAGTACGTGGCCGCCGGCGGGCTGTTTCCGATCATAGAGCCTAAACTGGGCCGCGTGAAAAGGCTTGTGGGCATCGGCGGACCCAACGAAGAAGGCCGTCTGCTTAAAATGAGCAAGTCCCTCAACAACGCCATTTTTTTAAGCGATGACTCCGATACGGTGCGTAAAAAGGTGATGTCCATGTATACCGATCCCAATCGCAAGCGCGCCACCGACCCCGGCAGCGTCGAAAATAATCCACTCTGGATTTTTCATGAGGCTTTTAACCCTGAAGTGCAATGGGTACAGGAATCCGAAGCAAAATACCGCGCCGGCGGCATCGGCGACGTGGAATGTAAAAAAAAGCTTGTGGATGTGCTGGTGAATTTAATCGAACCCATGCGGCAGCGGCGGCAGACGTTTGAGCGCGATCCTGGTGAGGTATGGCGGGTGCTGCAGCGGGGCACCGCGCGAGCCAACGTCATCGCCGAAGAAACCCTGCTTAAAGCCAAGCAGGCCATGCGCCAAGACCTCCTGCCGCGATCGCTGACGTTTAATTTATAGCCTGCACGCGGCCAATCATTGAGGCAAAATTGAACGTCGCCCAACAACGAGCCACGCGGTTAAGCCGTGTGGTTCACCCCGGCCAGCGGCAGCGCTGCCGAGGTGCCCGCCTTGCGCGGCAGCACCACGAAAAATACATCAATTCTGACCGCAAGCAGTATCGCTTGGCCGGTAGGCGCTGTCGGCCTTGGCCCGCGACCGAGTTATTTTAACGGCAGGGCGTACCCAAACGACCGCGTTAAACTTTTTATGAACGGCTTACCACGCTGCATTTACGGTAACAGTTGTTGGATAAAAATTGTTGGACCACGGCTGCTGCCACAATCCGGCCAGCGGCACCGTTTGGGCCGAGCCATCCAGGTACGACACATTGATGGCCCCGAGGTGGCGGTCTATACAGAAGCGGCCCAGTTCGTCATTGGGGCTAAGCGAGGTGTCGCCGGTTTGCAGATTGGCCGGCACCGGGTCGGTATCTTGCGGGCTGGCGTCCACCCAGTTGCAGTCGGCGAAAATGGGCGTGCGGGCGTTGAGTGTTCGGTAGGTTGAACGCGGGTCGAAAGGCGGCGGCGTCGCCTCGGTAAACGAGCCATTGCCCTTGCTGGTATAGGTTCCGCCGACGACCACGACGCCGTTGATGTTGTGGCCGCCGTCGTTGGTAAAGTCGCCATCGCAGTAAATGCTGCCCTGCAGGTTTAACTGCCCGGTGATGGTGACGCTGCCAAGGGTAACAATGTTCATGTTGGCGCCGAATTGGCCGTGGCATGTGACATTGCCCGATACCAGCAGCGTGCCGGTGCCGATGATCGTGATCTGTCCGTTGGCATCCCAACTTCCGTTGATGATAAGGTACGGATGGGTTGTAAAGTCAATCGTTCCTGAGCCACTGGTAGGGTAGGGGTTGTCGTATTGGGTAATCTGGTTCCAGATGGTTTGTACATTGGGCGGGCTTATGCCCACCGAGTTGGGATATTGGTTGCCATTGACCGTGCCGCCGCCGTTGACGCTGATGGTCCCGCCCGACACCAGATTGCCGTTAAAGGTATTGCCGCCCTTGCTGATGATGGACACCACTGAAATAACGTTGCCATTGAAAATTTCGTTGCCGCGGAAGTCAAGCACATTAAAACTCGCCAAGGCCGCCAGGCCGGCGCCCGAAGGGTCAATCCAGTTGTTCATGCCGTAGCTGGCGGTGGTGCCGCTAAGCCAGCCGTACTGCGGCGACAACACCGAACCGGCTGTGGGCACCGATCCCCACGCTTGCGATGCGGTGCCCACGGCTCCGGTTCCGGTGGTTGCGTCAGGGCAAATAATGTTGGCTGCTATGTCGTCATCAAACAGTACAAGCTCTTTGCACCAATATCCCGTTGGCTCGTCGTAGTCGCAGGGATAAGTGCCGCGATAGTGGGCGGCATAGCTGTTGGCTGCCAACGAAAGCTGATGCAAATTTGACAGGCACGCCGTGCGCCTTGCCAGTTCGCGTGCACGGCTGAAGCCTGCGGCTATCAGCGCTATAAGCACCGTGATGATGGCGATCACCACAAGAAGTTCGACCAATGAAAACGCCAAACGCCGTCTCATGACAGTCCTCCCAAAAGTCCCCCCGCCATTTTTGTTTTTTACCTGCCGTTGCGAACTGTGGTTCAACGACACCATTCGAGCCGGTCAAGAAAATGCCAGAGCTTGAATGAACCTGATATATACTAGGCACGCGTCATAACAAAGTCCAGTAAATTCAGTATTTTGTAGGTTTTTGGCTTTCGCTGCACGGCAGATGGGGTAAAATGCCCACCGCCATGCCTTGCCGATAGGCTGCTGGCGGGCCGCCCGACGGCAACAACCGGCCGACCTGAGCGTTGAACCAAAGGCTGTGGCATTGGGCCAAGCCCGCGTAAATAGAGGCGGCCTGGCCAAATGGTCATGCCGCCACCCGCACCCGAAGGAGCTTTACATGACCGTTTTGCCATCCCCCGAACCACGTCCCGCAGGCAGCCCGGAGGGGGCACCTATAGAAAAGCTGCGGCAGGTGCGCGAAGCCATGCTGCACGAAATACATAAAACCATCGTGGGCCAGCAGGATGTAATTGACGCCCTGCTTATGGCTCTGTTCTCGCGGGGGCATTGTCTTTTGGTGGGGGTGCCGGGGCTGGCCAAAACCCTGCTGATTTCCACCTTGGCTAAAGTGCTGAACCTGCGGTTTAACCGCATTCAATTTACGCCTGATCTTATGCCATCCGACATCACCGGCACCGACATTATTCAAGAAGACGCCCAAACCGGAAGGCGCGTATTTAACTTCGTTAAAGGTCCCATTTTTACCAACATGCTCCTCGCCGACGAAATCAACCGTACTCCGCCCAAAACCCAGGCGGCGTTGCTTCAGGCCATGCAGGAGTATCAGGTAACGGCCGGCGGCCAAACCTACCCGCTGGAGCCGCCATTTTTTGTTCTGGCCACGCAGAACCCGGTTGAGCAGGAAGGCACCTATCCTTTGCCCGAAGCCCAGCTCGACCGCTTTATGTTTATGGTGAAGGTGGGCTATCCAAGCCGCGAGGATGAACGCAACATTGTCAAAAGCACCACCGCCGAACTGCGCCATGAACCGCTGCCGGTGCTTTCTGCCGAAGACATCATGGCTATACAAAAGATGGTGCGCCGCGTGCCCGTGAGCGATCATATTGTAGATTATGCCGTCAACCTCACCCGCGCCACCCGCCCGCACGAAAAAGATACGCCCGACTTTATAAACAATTGGCTTACATGGGGCGCCGGCCCGCGTGCCGCCCAAAACCTGGTGGTGGGGGCTAAAGCCCGAGCCATTTTGCGTGGGCGGCTCAATGTAAGTGCTGATGACATTCGTCTGGTCGCCAAGCTGGTGCTGCGGCACCGCATTATTACCAACTTTAACGCCGACGCTGAAGGCATAGATTCTGATGCCGTGGTGGATAAACTCCTCGCCACCGTAAAAGAGCCGACCGCCGAGGCCTACCGGCAGCAGGCGCAATCGTAAAGCTTTTGTGTGGGAGATGGCCGATAGGTTACAGGGGCGACCGCACCTCACCACGCATGGTAACGGCGCGCCGTGCCGTTCGGGTTTCCTTCTGGCACAACTTTCCGCTGATAAATGGCTTTGTTCCATCCAAATGTGACGCCGCAGCGTATGATCATATAAGGGGCGGCAAATGAGTTTTGCCGCCCGGAAAGGTGTTTCGGCTGGCTTGGGCTTAAGTTTTTATCGCCCTCTAGCCGATTCCAGCAGTAAAGGAGCGGCGTTGAGCGCGCGCTCCGAGGCCTAACAGCGGGTGATGCGATGGGAACTTATCATGTCAGTGTAGATCATGCCTCGCGGCCGCAGGCCGGCAAGAAGTATTTTACGCTTGCCGAAGCGCACCGGGCTCTCATACTGGTTCGTCGCATCGTCGAAGACATTCAATCAATTGAGTCCCAGCGGCGTAAGCTTATTGATTGGGCCGGCGGGCAGCTTGGCCAAAAAAGCAGTGCGGTGGATGACCGGGCTATTGAGCGACGGTTTGATTTGCTTGCCGCGGAAATGGGCCGCCTGATTGATGAACTTGCCGAAGTTGGCGTGGAACTTAAAGACCCAGCCCGCGGGTTGGTGGACTTTCCGGCGATTTTTGAAGGCCGCGAAATTCTCCTGTGCTGGCATACCAACGAAACTTCGATCAATCATTGGCACGAGCTTGAAACCGGCTTCGCCGGTCGCCGCCCCGTGGCCGAATTAAGCATATCGCCGGAAACGGTGGGGTAACGCCCGCAAAACTCCGCGCCGCGTACCCTCGTGTGCACCGCAGGCAGGTCTTTGTCGCAGCGGCGCAGCACGCTGCTCCTCGTTTATTGCAATAGACGCGATATTCTTCTGGCGTTAAAATTGTTTCCGTTGCGCTCGTCCAGATTCTCCCGGGCGGCGGTGATGATCGCATGGCCAGCCGTAGAAGGGGTGCTTGAGCTATGAGCCGGAAATTCGCACTGTTATTTGGTGGCGCTTTCATTTTTGTTCCGGGGATATTTGCCCTGGTCGGCATAGTCTTGGCAATCAATCAACGGCACGTCATTAAAACCTACCAGCCAATACAAGCCATTGTTTTGTCGCGCCACATTGCCACCATCTCCGACCGGCATGGCGACACTTACAAGCCCGTGGTACGCTATGAATACATGGTTAGTGGACATCGCTACACCAGCCAGCGTGTGAATATTATGCAAGACTCGGCGTCTTATTCATGGGCGGAACGGGTTGTAGATCGTTACCCTGTGGGACGAAAGTGTAAGGCCTGGTACGATCCGCAAAAGCCGCAAGAGGCTGTGCTGGACCGTACCGCATCATTTATTCCCTCCGGACTTATGCTTTTTACACTTCCGTTCTTTGCGGTGGGTTTTGGAGTTTTGCGTTCGGGCTTGTCGCGGCCACAGTTTAACCTGCATCCAGAATCGCATTCTCCCTCGTGGTTTACGCTTTTGCCCGAGGCCAATCTTCACTCGCGGTTACGATCATGGCTTATCTTGACACTGGTGGTGGATGGGGACTTTGCGCTGATCTTGTGGAATTATTTTTCGATAGCCACTCCACCGTATGGTTGGTTGGTGGTTATTGTCACGGCGGTGGTTTGTGCCTTGGCGGTGGTGCCGCTGGTGCTTGTATGGCGTACATGGCGGCTGGGCGGGTTGGTGCAGGATGGGCAACTGGAACTGGGGGGTGAATCGCTGGCTACGGGCACTGCCACGAACTGCCGCATATCGCAAACCTATCGGCGTGCGGTAACGATTAAAAAAGTGACGCTCACCCTGCAGTGTCGTCGCATTCAAAAAATGGGCAATACCACTAACGAAGATTTCCCATGGAAGCACGAACAGGTTGTGGGCGAAGCCGCCCAAGCCGCCGCCGGTGAAGAATTGACCTGGACGACCGCCCTCACGCCGCCTGCCGGCTGGCCGGGTAGCACCGCGCCCAACTCGGGCGCAAACCCAGATTACCGCTATTACCTAAAGCTCGCGGTGAGCTTTGCCGGCGCGCCCGGCTACAGCGAGAAGTTCATCGTTCAATTGACGTCGGATGCGTCCGCGTCGCTGATGCCGCCCGTCACGGCGGGTTTTGCCCCAGCGGGCAGTTCTGCTGGTATGCCGTAGGGTTGCGCAAGCGTGGGCGGTTGAGATGGCGCTACTTTGCCAGTTCAAGGATGCGCTTGAATTGCAGATCTGATACCGGCATGACTGATAACCTTGGTATTCGTACAAGTTCCCAGGTGGTGAAGATGGGGGCGGCTTTTATTTGTTGCAAAGATACCGGATGTGCCAGCAACGCAGCGGCTTGAAGGTCAACGGCAACCGCTTTGGCTGAGGCATCGGTTGGATCGGGGTATGCCTCGCGCACCACGGTTGCCAGGCCCACCACAGCTTTTTCGCTGCCGGTGTGATAAACAAGCACCTGATCTTCTGCCTTCATCAGCCGCAGGTATTTCAATGCCAAATTGTTGCGTACGCCTGTCCAGGCGCAGCGGCCCTGGCGCTGCAGCATTTGATAGCTGTATTCGTCGGGTTCGGTTTTAACAAGCCAATGGTTCATGGGCGGCTCTCCAACGTTGTGCTTCGCCGTCTGTAGTTGTGCGTCGCGGCTCCGCGATGCACTCAAGCCATGGCCCGTCAGGCCGATGAGCCGGGGGTGACGTCAGGCGGTGGAGGCGGTGGTGTTGCTGTTGCGGGATTGAGTTCCATTCTTGGCGCGGTGTCGGTGGCGGCCTTGGATAATTGCTGGGGCGGCTTCACTGCGGGTTGCTCCATCGGCGTTGCGATTGCCGACTGGGCCGGCGCATCTGCGGTTGGGGTGACCGGTGGCTTGTTCGCGGGGAGTGGGCCAACCTGCTGCTGCGGGCGATTTTGCCCTTGAGGGTGGTTTTGCGGACTGCGCATCGGCGGCTGGCCCCCATTGGGTTGTTTGCCGGCCTGCGGCGACGTCTGGCCCGGTGCATTTGCGGCTTGGCGAGCGCCTCGCGGCCCAGGTCTGCCCGGCGGCTCTGGCGCCGGCGGGGCGTCGAAGGGCGTCTGCATGGTTTTGCCGTTGGGCAGTTTGGGCTTGGGTAAATCAAAAGCTTCGATATGTTCCATGGGTACGGCATTCTGCTTGCCGTTGTCGTACTGCACCAGCACAAGCTGGGTGAGAATTTGTCCCTCCATGACCCAAGCCTCGCCTTCGCTGGTGCGCACGCGTGAAAACTTGCGCGGCAGGCGTTTGCGAAGTTCCTCGTAGGTTTGGTCTTCGTAGCGGAGGCAGCACATGAGCCGTCCGCAGCGACCACTGATTTTTGCAGGATCGAGAGTGGCTTTCTGGGTTTTGGCGGCCCGCATTGAAATGGGCGTAAGCACCTTCAAAAACTGTTTGCAGCAGCAGTGCTGGCCGCACTTTTCATAGTCGGCTGTGATACGGGCTTCGTCGCGAGCGCCCACCTGGTGCATTTCGATGCGGCTGTGGAGTTGATGGGCGAGGTCGCGCACCAGCGAGCGAAAATCAATGCGATGTTCGGCGGTGAAGTAAAGAATAATGCGCTCGCCGCCCAGAAGGTGTTCGACGGCGACCAATTTCATATCGAGCCGATGGATCGCCACAAGTTCCCGTGCCTGCGTGAGATGTTTGCTGCGCTGCTCGTCAAGCCTCTGCTGATTTGCGAGGTCTTGTGCAGTAGCCACGCGCAGCACGCGGCCGTCGGTGTAAAACGGATAATCACGTCCGCCTGAGAGATCAATATATTCAAGCAGTTTATCGCGCGTGATAGATTTGCTGCACCCTCCGTTGCCGCAGGCGGTGGTGAGCATTTCGCCGATTTCGGTGCCGCGGTTGGTGCGAAGCACCAGCTTGGTGCCGCAGCCGGTTTTGCCGATAACGTCACTGGCAAACTCACCGATCAGCCGCAGATAGCCGTATCGCACAACCATGGTTTTGGGCGGTGGTGGTTCGGCAGGTTTAGGCTCCAGCGGCATAAGTTCGAGCGTGATGGGCATAGGCCCCTTTCAATTGTTTTGACAGTGGCTCTGCGCCATACCGGAACGGCACAGGCAAAGAACTTCAGCTTAGGAGGATTTTAACGGCAAACGGTGAAAGTAAACAACAATATTTTGGCGGTATTACGCGCATGGCGATTTATCCCCCCAGAACTTAAGCAGAGCCGCAGCGCAAATTCAAAGCTTGCGGTGGTTGGAAGAGCATCAGTAATAATTCGTAAATATGAAATTATGATAGTTATGAGAGGATAATTTAAAAAATCACTAGACTGGCCAAGGTTTATCGCTACAATAGAAAGGCTTGGGTGAGCACGGCAACGGATGGGTGGTAGCAGTACACCATGTACGTATCCTCCGTTGCAAAAGTCGGTGCGACGATGATGCGCCCGGCGCCTGCGGTGTTGAGATCGGTCTTGCCAGGACTTTTACCGGGTTTGCTGCCAACAATACACTCTGCTGTAACGTCAGCCTTGTTCGATCCGCCGTGGGGTTATTGCCGTATCGCCTTTAAGTAGACCGGCCAAATGATGATGGCCAGCCGCAGCGAATGCGCCAAGAGGCGCTAGCCGAGATGAATCGGACTTTGATGTCGGTTCCCGGTGAACCATACGCTTGAGGCCGCCACGACATTCACCGGTTTTTCGGTTCCCGCAATCCCCGCGTCTGGCGGGCGGGAGCCTGTTTGGAGGTTTTTGTGACCACGACCCCAGCCCAGGTTCAACCACCGGCGACCGTCAACACCGTGCCGCTGGCCAAGGCAGGCTCCAACATTCAACTGCTGATTTCTAAAGGCAAGTCGCAGGGGTACCTCACCTACGAGGAGCTTAACGAGCTTCTGCCCGACGAGGCCATAGCGCCTGATCGGCTCGATGCATTAATGCAGCAGTTTGACGAGTTCGGCATTGAACTGCTCGACGAAGCCGAAGGCAACAAGCAGGTTGCCAGCGCGGCGCCGGACGATCCCGACGAAAAAATGATGATCGAGGCCGAGGAAGAGATTGAAAACATCAAAGAAGATGACACCGTCGAGGTCGGCTCCAAGCGCATAGACGATCCGGTGCGCATGTACCTGACGCAAATGGGCGAAATACCGCTGCTTACGCGCGACGAAGAAATTCGCCTGGCGAAAAAAATCGAACTCACGCGCATGGCCTTTCGGCGCAAAGTCCTTGAAAGCGACTACTGTATCAACAGTGCGGTGGATATTTTAGCGCAGGTGGCGTCCGGCGAGTTGCCGTTCGACCGCACCATGCGCATCAGTACAGCCGAGGTTGACGCCAAGGGCACCATCTCAAAGCGCATTCCGGAAAACATCAACACGGTTCGCAAAATTCTTCAGCAGAACCGCCTCGATTGGGAAAATCTCCAAAAGCCGGCCTGCTCGGAGGCACAGCGCGAAGAAATCATGCGCCGCATGCGCAATAGGCGCCGCAAGGCCGTTACGCTGCTTGAAGAGCTCTCGCTCCGTACCAGCAAGGTGATTCCGCTGATGCGCAAGCTGCAGAACATCAGCAACAAACTCTCGAACCTGCGCAACCAGCTCTCCGACAAATCGCTGCGGCTCACCGAAGACGACCGCCAGGCCATGCTCGAGGAACTTCAGGGCATGATGGACCTCGTGCTGGAAGAAGCCGACGCTCTCATCCGCCGTTGTCAGGCCATTCAGCTCGTGTTTAATGAGTATGAAGACGCGAAGCGAAAGCTCTCCGGCGGCAACCTGCGGCTGGTGGTGTCCATCGCCAAAAAGTACCGCAATCGCGGGCTGTCGTTTTTAGACATCATTCAGGAAGGCAACACCGGCCTGATGCGGGCGGTGGATAAGTACGAATATCGCCGCGGCTACAAATTCAGCACCTACGCCACCTGGTGGATTCGTCAGGCCATCACCCGGGCCATTGCCGATCATGCCCGCACCATTCGCATACCGGTGCACATGATCGAAACGATGTCGAAGCTGCGCAACATCAGCAAAAAACTGCTGCAGGACCTCGGCCGCGAGCCAACCATCGAAGAAATTTCCAAAGAAGCCAAGATGCCCATTGCCGAGTGCCGGCGGGTGCTTAAAATTGCGCGTCATCCCATATCTCTGGATCGGCCCGTGGGCGAATCAGAAGATTCGTACTTCGGCGATTTTCTGGAAGATGAAGCCGCCGAAAATCCCGTCGAAACCGCCACCCAGGAAATGTTGCGCGACCGCATAGACCAGGTGCTCAAGACGCTGACCTACCGCGAGCGCGAAATCATCAAGCTCCGCTATGGCCTTGGGGATGGCTACACTTACACACTCGAAGAAGTGGGCCGCATTTTTAAGGTGACGCGCGAGCGTGTGCGTCAGGTTGAAGCCAAAGCCATCCGCAAACTGCAGCACCCGGTGCGGTCGCGCAAGCTCGAAGGTTTTCTGGATGGTTCGGTGCTGGCCACGCTGGGACTTATTGTCCCCAGCGGCGGCAATGGCGAAGCCGCGGAACCCGCTGAAGAGTCCGACGAAAGCTCCTCCGAGTAGACAAGCACGGCTGTTACCTTTGACGCCAGGCCGGAGCAGATGCGATTGTGCCCCTTGGTTGTGGCGGCAATATTACGATTTCTGCAGCTTCGCTGCTGGAGTTGGAGTACGTGGCAGGCGGGTTTGGCGATTTTTCAATCTTATGGTTGCGGATGCATCTGTCCCAGCGTGCCAATGGCCCGTTGAAAGCTGCTTTGCGCTGCTTCATCGTTGCCGGCGGCATGGTCGTAGGCGGCGTCGTTGAGGTGTTTGCAGGCCAGCATGAGGGCATCAAGCGAATTGCCGAACATGGCTCCGCCCGGCGCTGGTTCAGAGGCCTTCAGGCAGTAGGTGGCCCATCGGCCAGGGGCGGCGGTTAGCTGGGGAACAAGCGGCCCGGTGATGGCCGCGAGATTGTTGATAGCCGGCGCCCCGACTGAAAAGTTGATCCACGCATCGGTTGACGAAGCAAGACCCAACTCCGACGCATACTTGCCGGCCAGGGCCTGCTCCAACTGATCGCGCAGCAGTCGCATCGCTTCCGGCGACAGCTGCCAGCCGCCCCAAGCATTTAGCTGTGCCAGCGGTGTTATGCTGCCAGGTGTTTCAAGGGCTGCCATATTGCGCGTCGCCTGAAACACGGCCAGTTCCCGGGTAAGTTTATTTTCGTCGTTGTGCGGATCAAACCGCGGCGAGGCCAGCGAGTTGATCAGGGCCTGCTGCGTTTTAAAAAACAGCTTGATAAAAGCGTCATAATGCCCGGCGCTTAACCGGCGAATCAAGGCGTCAGGAGTTGATTGCGGCATCGCCCGGCGAATCTGGCTCAGCAGGTCGAGGCCGCCTTTGAAGGCGTCAAAATCGCGTGCCGCATCGCTTACGCTGTCTGGGGCCATGCCTATATGTTTGGCCCAGCGGGCGATATTGCGCTGTACGCCGCCTATTGGTTTGGGTTTGTAAATGAGCGCCTCAGTCTCTTCGGCGGGCATGTCGGCGATGCGCTGCAAGTTTCCGGCAATCACGTCCAGCCGCGCTATGCCCTGTTGTACTGAGCGCTGGTCGTACTGGTCCTGCAGAAGGATCATTGTTTGATCGAATGCGCTTCGGCCGGCTTTGTTCACGCGCGACCATGCCAACTGCAGTGTCGGCATCGGATGCTCCGCGGCAGCGGCGGCAAAGGCGTTGTAAGCGGCAACCAGGCGCAGCAACGCATCAATTTGCGCGTGCGCTGCTGCGCGGCGGTCGGGGCTGTCCAGTTGCTCAATGGCTTCATGCAGGCGGCGACCGAGCACCATGCGCGGCCCCGATGGCAGGGCTGATTGCGCCACCGCGTTAAGTGCGTGGACGATTTCGCTGATGTCGCGCAAACGGCGGATCCCGGCGTTGCGCGTTCGTGGATCCTTGAAAAGCGCCAGGCCGATCCATAACTGGCGGCTCAATTTACTCTGGCTCTGGGCCCCCAGAATAGAACTTGCCTGCAGGCGCTTGGCCAGCGAAAGGCATTGGAGCATAAGGCTGTAGTAATTTCGAATGGCCGGATTATCAGGCTGATTGTTCGATTGCTGCTGCAGTTGCGTCAGCACCTGCTTAAGGGCTGTGCGAATGTCGGGCATAATATTGGCGCCCTGCACCGCGGCAATGGTAAGGGCAAACGGCGGCAGGTGCCGGCGTACCCGGAACACCGCGTGGGTGGTTACCTTGCGCAGCGGCCAGATTACCGGCGGCTGGGGTGCTGCCAGAGCGGCCAGCGCCAGCGGCTGCAGCGGCGCAAGGACTTGTTGGGTAAATCTTTGCAACTCGCTGAAGTTATGAATTTTGTCGCCCGCGCCCGCGCCGGCCTTGATAAACGCCGCAAGCAAGGCATTGTCGGCACTGCCGGAGGCTAAGGTTTTTATCGTCCAATCGTCAAACCCTTTCATGCCGGTGGCCAGTTCGTCGGCGCGGTTCATCAAGGCGGCTCGCAAATAAACGTTGCGTGTGAGCCGCGCCGACTTGTACATGTTCCGGAGGATGATGCGATATGTGACCTGCACCGCCGGGGCCGAGAGTTTGGCGCTTTCGCCCGGAGCAATCAGCAGCATGCGCACCGCCAGAGCGTCGTCGAGATGGTTGATTGCAGCGCGAATTCGGTCCGTCTGGATCGTGGAATTGTCGGCGAGCGCCGGCCGAACGCCCGGCAACAGCAGCATCGCAGCCATGGCTGCGACGGCGATCATTCGAACCCTGCGTCGGCACAGAGTGAAGCTGCAGCGTGCTGTCGTGCGGTGCAATATCATTTGTATAAATCTCCAATCAATGCAGGCCGTATTCTGTGGTTTAGCGCAGCCTGGGCAGACGATAAAGTTCGTCCAGCTTATCAACCATCACTTGGGCGTCAAATTGGCGGCGACAAAGTTCGCGCCCCTTATTGGCAAGTGCGGCTCGTAACGCTGCATCGCCGGCCAGGGTCGCGACAGCTTCGGCCAGAGCATTTACATCTCCGGGCCGCACCAACAGCCCGGTTTGGCGGTTGCGGCACACTTCGGCGGCGCCGTCGCAGTCGTAGGCTATTACCGCAACGCCTGCCAGCAAAGCCTGCGGCAGTGCCCGCGGCAGGCCCTCGCGATAGCTTGGATGCGCCAGAATATCCATCGCAGGCAAAAAGCCCGGCACATCCGCCGGCGATATCAGCCCGGTAAACGTAAAGTGCGGCGTAAGCCCGGCTGCGGCGATGGCCTGCTCGAAACGCGGCCTGAACACTCCGTCGCCGATCCATAAAAAATGCAGTTGTGGGTTGCCGGCGATAAGTTGGCCGGCTATTTTTAAAATATCATCATGCCCTTTTAGCGGCTGGAGCCGCGCCAGCGTGCCGACCACAATGCGGTCTTGCGGTATGCCAAGCGCGTGCCGCACCGCAGCCCGGTCGCGGGGCGGATGTAAAAATGGCTCTACATCCATGCCGCTGTAAATGGTGCTGTATTGCCTCGCCTCGCCGATGCCTGCCGCAAGAGCCTGGCGCGTCATGGCATCGGCGACGCAAACGATGTAATCGCAGCGCCGGGCGGCATAGCGTTCGAGTGAGATCCATAGCCGGTTAATGGGTGCCGCCTGATATGGGTGAAACGCCAGCCCATGAATGGTATGCACAATAAGCCCTGCACCGACGCGGGCGGCGGCGGCGCGTCCGATGATGCCCGCCTTACTTGAATGGGTATGTACGACATCGGGCTTAAGCTCCGAGAAAAGCTTCTTAAGCGAGCGATATGCCGAAAAATCGTCTATGGGATGCGGGTTCCGCACCATGCTGGGCAGATGCACGACCCGGTATCCGCCGGCGGCAGCACGGGCTTCCAGCGAGCCTTCAGGGCCAAGGCTGGGACCTGTTATCAAAATGACTTCGTGGCCGCGTTGATGAAGCCCTTCGCATGAGAGCAGCGTATTTTCTTGAGCGCCGCCGACGATCAGCCGTGTAATCAGGTGCACAATTTTCAAACCAGCGCTCCGAAAGCACGGTACTAAAAGCGAATCCACTGCAGGCACAAACCCTGGGCCGGGGCGCAGGGGCCGGCTTGGCCGCGGTCTTTGCTTTCAAGAATCCGGGGGATGCAATCGCCGGGCCAATGCCCGCGACCAACTTCAATAATGGTGCCCACCATGTTACGCACCATATGGTACAAAAAGCCGCTGCCTTCTACGCTAAAAATCATTATCGGCCCGCGCTGACCGATGTCGCAATGGTAAATCTGTCGAACGGTGCTGAGGCGGTCTTCAGTCCGGCTGGAAAAGGCCGTGAAATCGTGTGTGCCCAGGAACTGCCGGCACGCCTGGCGCATCGGCTCAATCTGCAGCGGATGCCAGTAATGATAGACGTAATGACGCTGAAAAACGGGCCGGTCGCGCTGATTCCAAATGAGGTACCGGTAGCGTTTGCAGGTGGCGCGGGACACATCGAACTCGGCGGAGCACGGTTCGAGCTGCCGAATGCTTATGTCGGCTGGCAACCGGCTGTTGATGGCCATACGCAGCCGCTGCGGTTCAAGGGGGCAGGTGGTTTCCATAACGGCAACCTGACCGCGGGCGTGTACGCCGGTGTCGGTGCGTGAGGAGCCGGCCACCGTTACCGGATGGCTCACAATGGCTCCGGCCGCGAGTTCAATGGTGCGTTGCACTGTGGGTACGGGATCGGGCTGGCGCTGCCAGCCGCAGTAAGCGGCGCCATCATAAGCGATTGTAAGTTTATATCGCATGGCCGCCTGAATAACCTGCTGCGACAGGCTGGTCAAGCGATTTCAGGTAAAGCGAGACCGTTGATACTCCGCGTCGGGGGGTATGGGTGCATTGGCTACGGTCGAATCGAACCGGAGAGGTTTGAGCGCACAATATGGTCGAATAACAATGACTGTAAATATCTCTTCATCCCGGCGCTGCTGCAGGATATAATTTTCACCATTGGTTTTTACGATTTTGGCACGGTGGTTATAGTAGCTTCAGCGAATTCGGGGCGATGTGATGGCTGCAGACCAAATGCGGATTGACACTCGGAATTATTCGAGGTCAGGCCCGGCGGAGCCTTGACATAAATAAATGATATAATGTGTCCTTGTTATTCGAGGCAAACCGATGGTCGCGGTCGATAAAGAACGACTTTGCCACATAGCACCCGGAGAGCACAAAGAAATAGTTGTAAATTGATGGGAATGTGATGGCGGAGAATTTGAAATAGTGGTTGTCCGGAGTTATTGCACAAGTAACGGCTTGATTGCTTGGGTATTGAGCCTGTCTCGCAGCCGACCACATTGTCAGCCTTATCCATCCCCAAGCCCTCGCCAGCCATCTCAAAGGACATTGCGATTGGGTGTGCGATAACCAGTATTATTATAAAAAGGCATCGTGCGATTATTGCTCGTATTGTTCATTGATTGGGCGGTAGGACGCGCTCAATGCAACCCGGGTGTAGTTATGTTGGATTCACGGAATGCCCCTCTGGAGCGAAACGGTTATGAACTTAAATAAGAAGCAAGAACGTTACCTGCGGGCGGTGTGGGCGTACTGGGCCGATAAACCCACGCTCTGGCGGAGTATTCGCGCAGACTGGTCATACTGGACGATTCTTTGTGCGATGGGGGTTTTGGGAAGGGCGATATCTCTTCTCCCCGGCTATGGCGAGCCTGGGTGGATGATGGTAGGCCTTGCTTGCGGTGCGCTGGCCAGGACTATTGGCGGATACATGGTTGTGGTTCAAATATGGCCGGTCAACCGCGAAATTATTGATTGGCGGCGGGTGTCAGAACTTCTGGGGTTGACTTCTCAGGCTGCCGTAAGGCAAGGTTCGGCAGTGCCGGGATCCCCTTCAATAATCGAAGGGCAATTGCGAGTTGAACCGGGCGTTTTGTGCCGTTGCGGATCGCCGATGGTGCGAGAGATGGCTTCAAAATATGGCTTGGTGGCGCGTATCGCTGGGGGCATCGTGATGATTTTGTTTGCAATTGGGTCCGTGTTTGGCTTTATACTGTCGGCCACTCCGATCCCAGGCATTGCGGAAACGCATGATGTGGCAATTTTGGTTGGCGCGGGTCAAGCGGCGATAGCCTTGCTCGTTTATTTCATAGTGTTCCAGGAGGTGCCAAAGCTCGTTTGCGTGGCGTGCGGGCGTGCGAAGAATTATACCGGCTTAGCTAATTTTGAGGATGCTAGAAATAGTGACGAAGGATGATGTGGTGGTTGTCTGACGGCTGTGTGACATGGAATTATGGCGGTGGCTTCGCCGAGATACTCGATTTCTGGCTCCTGCCCTGTCGGGCGGGTCAAGAGGTAGCAGGCAAAGGAGGATTGTTAAAAGCTTTCGCTGGACGTGTGGGGTATGTGAGGCTTAAAGACGGGAAGTCTTTTGTCGCCTTGGCTTTTGGATGGGATGTTGGGGCCGTCGCCATGAGGTGCTACGGTATAACGAACCGCCCTTTGGCCCATCACAAGTCCGGTAAACCGCCTGGTGCTCTGTCGCGCCTGAATAAGGCATTACATGCCGTAGTGCTTGGCGCTCCAGCCTTTAATACGTCCGCGGCTGGGTTTGCGGCCCTTGTTGGCCGATCGGGAAGCCCAGCGAAGCTTATGATTTCGTTTTCTACGCGCCATATGTCACCTGCCTGCATAACATTTACAGTCAATTCAAGAGCGGCAATACTATCAAAAAAGCCGCAAAAATGCAAGGCAACCGCGTAAAGCCCGCATTGGGCGGTGTTGTATGCAGCTTGCCCTTCCCGACAGCCGCGATGGTACAATGTTGGCATGGACGATTGGCTGCTTTTATATCTTGCCGCCAGCGAACATGAGCGAAATCGGCGGCAGACAAATCCGGCGGATGATTCTGATGACCGGTTTACCAGCATCATCCTGCTCGCTTGCTTTCTGCTGCCGGTCATTGCGGCTGTTGCTGCAGCAGTGGCTTTGGGCCTGATGAACCCGTAGGGTGGTAAGCTGGTAAACAGTCTCCGGAAAGGCCTGTGTGGTTGAGCCGGCTCGCAATAAGTTTCAGTTGAATCGCGTAAGCGATTGGAGCCTGCGCGTGCTATACCGCATGCGGTCAGAATTGAAGTATTTCTCGATGTGCTGCGGCGCAACCCGGGCACCCCGGCGGTGCTGCCGCTGGCCGGGGGTGAACCACGCGGCTTAACCGCGTGGCTCGTTGTTGGGCGATGTTAAAATATTCCTCGAATTTTGGCCGCTTGCAGAATATATTTTGCAGGATGGTGTACCTCGGTGCGACCGATACAGTCGGAATCCCTTCGCGTGCCTGTGCATCTCTCGGGCAATCGCCGCGTCAATGCGAACGACGGATCATCCGGATCATTTTAAGGTTGATGCTGAAGAATTTGATGAGTTGCCACGGCAAAAAGGTGCGCAAAAATCGGGTTGCGGCTGTCGGCATGGGAGCATGGCGCTGGTTCGAGTTCATAGTCGCTTACTCCGGTATCATCCACCACAAGGGTCGGGCCTTGGCTTTGTAAATAAACATGTGATGCAGAATCTTTTTGATCCAGTGCCCGGCGGAGCCTATGTCGCCGAAGGTAAACTTTAGATCGCGGCCATAGTCACCGAAGCGTTCAAAGTCGGGCACCACCGGGTACATGGTCATGGAGGCGGCGGTGCCTGAAAACCAGTTGGCTCCGGCGGATGCCACGCAGGCGGCCCCAAGCTCTGCCAGCGAGGCGGCTTGCGGAGGTTGCGACCGGTTGAGAATCTGATTGGCAATGTTGTTGGCAACCACGCGCCCCATGATGGCTGAAGGCATGCCCGTGCGCGGCGGCGCCGGCGAAATGGGCGTGCCCGAAGCGCTCACGCGCGGTTCAGAGATCGGATGGGGCGGTGCAAAGGCGATTCCGACGGCGTAGATATTTTTGTACACGGGGTTTTGGTAATAACGCGGCCAGTCGGCGGCTTTCCATTGGGCATAGGGCTTTTTGGTGTAGTCGGCATCTACCTTCATAAACCCGCTGGGCGCAAACATTTCCGTGGTGATGTCCGCGCCCTGGCGGTCAAACGCCTTGAGGCCCACACCGGTAAATGGCGGCAGGAGCATGGCATAGTCGAAGGCTTGTTCATGGGTTTGCCCATCGAGAGTTTCGTAGCTTACTTTTGCAGGCTCGACCTGTTTGACGTGGGCCCCGGTGATCCACTCAATACCGCGCTCCGCACACAGCGATTCGGCGAATATGCGGCTGGAGACGACATAGCCGCCCCGTTTAAGAAACAGTCCACCGACGCCAAAATCGCCGATCTCAGCCTCGTTGGTTATGTAAATGACGCGGGCCTTATCGCGCACGTTGTGTCGTCGCAATTCAAACTCAACATTAAGCACATACTCAAATGCGGCCCCTTCACAGGTACAGGTGCCATGGCCCACGCCGATGAGCATCGTCTGCGGCTGGCCGCTGCGCATGCGCTCGACGCATTGCAGGAAAGCCGCCGCGGCCCGTTCTGCATGGTCGAACGTGCATACCGACTGCGAAAAGCCCTCCGGGCCAAGGCCCGGCGTGGCGGCAAAGTTGAGTTTAGGCCCCGAAGCGTTGATCAGATAATCGTAAGGTATTTCCTGCCGTTCGCCGGTACGTTGACTGCTGGTTTCTTCAACCACGACATAAGGCGATGTGGTATTGGCGGCCCCCTGTGGATGAATTTCTGCGGCGCGCCCCTGAACAAAGGCAATGTTCATGCGCTGATAAACGGGTCGCAGCGGCACCACCACATCTTTGGCTGACATGACGCCAACGCCCACCCAGATGTTGGATGGAATCCAATTGTATACATCCTTGGGTGAAACAACGATTATCTGATGTTCTTTCGGCAGGCGGCGGCGCAGAAAAAGTGCCGCTGTGTGCCCGGCAATACCAGCGCCAAGAACGACGATGTTGGCCATTACACGCTCCTTTAAAAAAGAACGCGTCGCCTGCCGAAAGCCCCGCGACAACATATATCAGGATACAAAACTACGTTATTATTTGCAAACCGTCTTTTGGCTGGTTTCGCCTCAGTTATTCTCCGCCACGAAGCGGCCGTTTAGCTGCGAGTTGCCTCATGCGAATGGAAGGATGGTGCAGGCTTGCAGATGCACGGTATGGCGTGAAACCTCCGCACGTTGCGGCTACTCGCCTGTTGCATCGGTATATGTTTCAAGCGGCATTTGAACAAAGACCCGGTGGGAGCCATCTTCGCGTAATCGCCAGGCCTGCCATTCGGTGGCTCCAGTGCTGGAAGTGCGCACAATGATATAAACGTAAACCGGCCACGCAGCGGATAAGTCTGTTGCGCTGGGCTGGGCTGGTGCATCTGGGTGGCTGTGATAAACGCCTGCAATATCCAGCCCGGCGGCCGAGGCTCGATTTTGCGCCTGATGCATGGCGGCGGGAGCAATGGCGTAGCGATTGAACTGCTCATGCTTCGGCACCTGGTTGGCCGCGGGCCAGACTTCCGTAATATGTATCTCGCCGTTTAGCCGCGCTGGCCGCAGGCTGTGCCTGGCCAACAGCAACCCGCACGCCTCCTGCGGATAGGCAGTGCAAAGGTGCTGTTGTATTTGCCGGCGCAGGCCCGCCGTAAGATAAATGCAGGGTGGATGGTCGGCGGCATCCTGCGGTGGTTTGGGGGGTGTGGGCTTTTTGTTCATAGGGTTGTGCCTTGTGCCGGTCCGTATATCAACCGCCACATGGCGGCTGGCGACGCCTTTCTTATATACTACCATTGCGGCGGTTGTGGTATGTTCTCGTTTGAGGAGTTTATAAATGTCAGCGCATAATAAGCCGGACCCTGCCGGGCATAAGGCGGCATCGAGCAAGCATCATCTGCAGCACGATCCCGAATGGGAAATTCATCCGCACGAGCTGCATGAACTGCGCAGCCGACAGCATCCGCATGTGCTGCTGGATGTTCGCACGCCGCGCGAGCATGAAGCCGCGAATATCCAGGGCGCGGTGCTGGTGCCGTTAGATCAGTTGCCGCACAAGCTTGAAGAGTTGAAGCAGCATGCTGATAAACGAATTATCATACATTGTCATCATGGCAGTCGGTCGCTGCGGGCGACGGCGTTTCTGCGGCATGCGGGCTTTAAACATGTGCACTCTTTGGCAGGCGGCATAGATAGCTGGAGCCTGCTGATAGATCCCGCAGTCAAGCGGTATTGATCGTGTGGAAGTAAGAGCACACTAAACGGTTTGTGCAGGACATTTGGGAATAAAGTGCTTTCATGGTGATTATTGGCCATGGTGTGGATATTGCCGAGATTGCGCGCATTGCAGATATGATGGAGCGTCATGGCGGGCACTTTTTAAACCGCTGCTTTACGCCTGTGGAGCAGGCTTATTGCGGCGATCATAAATGCCCCGCCATGCACTATGCGGCGCGCTTTGCCGCCAAAGAGGCCGTGCTAAAGGCTTTGGGCACCGGCTGGCGCGGGGCAATTGCATGGACCGATGTGGAAGTGCGCCGTGATGCCGCCGGCAAGCCGTATGTTGAGCTTTCCGGCGAGGCGCGGCGGCTGGCTTTGGGGCAGGGCATTAAGCGATGGCATCTTTCGCTAAGCCATACCGACACCGTGGCCATTGCCAGCGCCATTGCCGAGGGTTGAGCAAACCCACCAGATATTGCGATAGTCGTTCTTTGGGATGGCACTGCGATAAAAACGTGACGGAATTATGCCGCGCTGAAGGTCGAAATCGCCAGAATCCCTCTGCCGGGCAGCCTTCATATGCCGGGCCTCGGCCGCAACTGCAGGTACCCGCACTGCCGGCGGGTTTGGTATAATATTGAATCGACAAGGTCGCTGGACCCCAGCGGCCGAAAGTTATGCGGGCTTGCGCTGCGGCCGTGGCGGCCATGGCACAGCCCCCAGCTTCTACAGGGACCCTCATGGCCAGCCAGCCAGGTATTGTTAGTTTGCCGGTCGCTTCTGATGCGGCATTGCGCCCCGACCATACCCTGCCCGGTCGTAAGCCGCCCTGGCTGCGGGTTAAGCTGCCCGCTGGACCGGGCTACACGCACATGCGCGGCATCGTAGACGATAATAAGCTGCACACGGTTTGCGAGTCGGCCAAGTGTCCTAACATGGGCGAATGCTGGAGCCGCGGCACCGCCACACTCATGATTTTAGGCGATGTATGCACGCGTAGCTGCGGCTTTTGTCACATTGCCACCGGCCGCCCGCCCGTGCTCGATTTGGATGAGCCGCGCCGCGTGGCCGACGCAGCCGCCCGTATGCGGCTTAAACATATTGTCATTACTTCGGTCAATCGCGACGAACTACCCGATGGCGGTTCGGCCATTTGGGCTGCGACGATCAGCAACATACGAGCAGCTTCCCCGGGTACGACCATTGAAGTTCTCATTCCAGACTTCTGCGGGCATTGGGACGACCTTAATCGCGTGCTTGATTCAAAACCAGATATTCTTAATCACAATGTCGAAACGGTGCCGAGCCAGTACCGTCGCGTGCGGCCGCAGGCCAAATACCAGCGATCGCTGGAACTTTTAAAGCGTGCCAAAGATCGCGGCTTTACCACTAAAACGGGCCTTATGCTCGGCATCGGCGAAACGGATGATGAACTCCGGCAAACGCTGGTTGAAATCTGCGCCTCCCGTGTGGACATACTAACGCTGGGGCAGTACCTGCAGCCCACCCGCGAACATCTGCCCATAGACCGCTGGGTAACTCCCGAAGAGTTTGCCCGCTGGAAAGCATTCGGCCTGGAGCTTGGCTTTTCTGTTGTTGAATCAGGCCCGCTGGTTCGCT
>JAJXZA010000343.1 GCA_021780285.1 Planctomycetota bacterium | reverse complement strand
GAAATGGGATGCCGACCACGCCGCCGCCATGATGACCCTGCTGGCGATGCGCGAGAGTAACCAGCATCAGCAATGGTGGGCTATGCGGGCACGGGCCGCTTGATGCCAAAAAATATGGCCACACCCGATTCGCTTTGCCAACCCCGCGTATACCGCCCTGATTATTCGCGATCAAGCCGAGAAGGACGCCATTGTTCCGCTGGCAGGCAGCGTTAAAACCGCCGCTGACGTTGACCATGCTTTTTGAAGACCGATGTTAATCAGGATACAAATACACACCGACTTACGCCGCCGCATGTTTGGCATCGTATTGGGCCGCGGTCATAAAGCTCGAAAAGTCCTTGCGATCGGTTTTGATGCGCACCAGCCAGCCTGCCTCGTATGGGTCCTGGTTAACCAGGCTGGGGTCGGCTTTCACTTTGTCGTTGATGGCCGCCACTGTGCCATCCACCGGCGAGTAAAGTTCGCTCGTGGCCTTGACCGATTCAATCTCACCGTAGGCCTTGCCGGCCGCAACAACCTTGCCAATCGCGGGCAAGTCCACATAGGTGACATCGGTAAGCTCTTCGACAGCAAAGCGCGTGATGCCGCATAGGAGCGCGTCGCCATCCAGCTTGAGCCATTCGTGCGTGTCGGTGTAAAAGCGATCTGCCGGTGAAGCCATGGGTTATCCTTTACGTTAAATCGCCGGGCTAATGCATCTTCCCTGGCGGGTGTCGCGGCGGCAAACCGGTGGTTGGCCGGTTGCCTGCTGCAAAATGTAACCTAAGCCGGGCGTTTGTAGAAGGGCAGCGGCGTTACCGTTGCCGCCACCGGTGCACCACGCAAGTCTACCGCCAGTGCGGCGCCTACCGCCGCGTGTGCGGCTGGCACAAACGCCATGGCAATGGTTCGATTGAGCGTAGGGCTGGGACAACTGCTGGTGATACGCCCAACCGGCTGACCGGCGGCCAATACGGCCGCATCGGCACGCGGTGTGCGCGGGCCCTCAATATGCAGACCAACGAGTTTTTCTGCCGGGCCGCTGCGGCGCACTTCGGCCAGGGCTGCAGCGCTGATAAAATCCTTATCATCGGCAACGGCCCAGCCAAGCCCCGCGGCAATTGGATTAATGCTTTCTGAAAGTTCATGGCCGTAAAGCGGCATGCCGGCCTCGATGCGCAGGGTGTCGCGTGCGCCCAGGCCCGCAGGTTGAAGCGTTTGCCCCCTGGGGTCTTTGCCGGACTTGGCCAAAAAGCCCATGGCCATCTGGGCCAGCTTGTTGCCGCAAATAATCTCGACGCCATCTTCGCCGGTGTAACCGCTGCGAAACACCGTAAAGTTAAAAAACAGATATCGCAACTGCTTGCAATGGTAACGCTTTATTTGCGAAAGCGGCTCGCCAAGGGCCTGCTCCAGTTTGGCGATCACCTGCGGGCCTTGCAGGGCGATCATGGCGGTTTCAAAGGTTTGGTCTTCAATGATTACATCAAAGCCGGTGCGGTGCTGCTCAAACCAGGCCAACAGCTTGGTGCGGTTCGAGGCATTGCATACCATCAACCAGTGGTCGTCAAATCGCGAGACAATAATATCATCAAGCACGCCGCCGGCAGGGTTGCACACCAGGCTGTAAAGCGACTGGCCTACCACCGCCTTTTGTAAATTTCGGGTGATGATATGTTGTAGAAAACGCATGGCGTCTTTTCCGGAGAATTTAACACGCCCCATATGCGACACATCAAAAATAGACGCCGCCTGCCGCGTGTGCTGATGCTCGGCGATAATGCCCCGGTACATGAGCGGCATGGCCCATCCGGCAAAATCCACAATGCGGGCGCCCTGCTTAACATGAAAATCATAAAATGGCGTTTTAAGCAGCGAAGCAGCAGTATCGGTCACGGGTATCCTCTGGCAAATGCGGCCCATTGCCTGCGGACCACCCGCAAAGCAAGAAAGCCCGGTTATTATACGTTAATCCTGAATGGGTCAACCCAGAGACCGACAGGTGTGAATTTGTAATAACACAGCCTCGCTGCGAGCCCGCATGCCGGCCTTTACAAGGAAGTGTTTATGAGCAACCCAATAAGCACCTCTGCACAATCCAAAAAAACAATCGCGCCATCAAACGCCATTTCCCGCAGAGACCTGTTGGCCATTGCCACCGGCACTGTAATGGCCGCAACGGTTGGAGGCGGTGCCAATGGCGCCCTGGCAGGCGAGCAAGCTGCGAATTCTTCGCCGCTGCGACCAATAGCCCTTCGTTGCGAAGCAATGGTTAATCCATTGGGAATTGATGAGGTCAATCCGCGGCTGACCTGGCAGCTTACCGAATTGTCCGGCGACCTCCGCGGACTATCGCAAACAGCTTGGCAGGTGCAGGTGGCAAGTTCACCTCAACACCTCGCGGCAGGCCTGGCTGATGTATGGGATAGCGGCCGTGTCGCCGGCCAGCCATCGGCGGCAGTTGTTGTGCCGACCATGGCACTTGCAGCGCGTGAACGATATTTCTGGCGGGTTCGCGTGTGGGATCAGGCCGATCGGCTCTCACCGTGGGGTACAGAATCGCCGGCAGGCGGCGAGCCGGCATTTTGGACCATGGGGCTGCTTAATCCCACCGATTGGCACGCTCAATGGCTCACCGATGCAACGCTTGCCACACCGGCTAATTATCCGCGTGTGCCGCAGCATTGCTACCGCGCCGAGATGACCGAACATGCGGATGCCGCCAAATGGATCGTAATAGACCTCGGCAAGGCCCAATTAATAGATACCATTGTCCTCCAGCCGGCCCGTCCGCCGGGCCTGAGCCCCGACTATGCAAGCTTTTTGTATCCGCTGCGATTGAAGATTCAAACGGCTAATCGTAAAGATTTTAGCGATGCAGCACTGGCGATAGATCATACTCAAAACGACCTGCCCAACCCGCGACCGCCGGTCATAAATCCGCCGCGACTGAGCTTTTCGCCGGTGCGGGCCAGGTTTGTAAAAATAATCGTAACCAAGCTGCCCTACTGGGAAGGCCGCTGGTACACCTTTGCGCTGGGCCGCATCGAGATTTTTCATGGAGCCAAAGAACTGGCGGCCAATTGCAATGTATTCTGCTCCGACTCGGTTGAAACCGGCGCGATTTCGCAAAAGTATCTCACGCATAATGGCCCGGCCATATTCTGGTGCCCGCCGCCGCCGGCACTCGTGGCGGAGCCGCCACCGCTTCCCAACGGTAACGGTTACTTTGAATACGCCCCTGAAGCGTTTCAAGAGCAACGAATCCGGGATATTCCCGCAGAACAAACCCTCTGTCGCGTGGCCCTGCTGCGCCGTGAGTTTACCGCAGGTGCGAACCTGCAGCGGGCAACACTTTACGTTACCGCACGCGGTTTTTACGAAGTAAACATTAATGGCAAAGCCGCGTCAAACGCCCTGCTGGCTCCCGGCTTTACTGAGTTTAACAAGCGCGTTTGCTACGACACGTTTGATGTTACGTCCTTGATTCAAGCCGGCGAAAATGCCATTGCGTGCCGACTTGGTTACGGCTGGTACGCCGGCCATATGAACCTCTCGGACATGTGCTACATCTTCGGCTACGTGCCCAAAGCATTGCTGCAGCTTGAACTGCAATATGCCAACGGCCGCACGCAAGTAATTGCCGGCGATGAAAGCTGGCGTAGCACGCTTGAAGGCCCCATCCGCTACAGCGATCCGCTGGCCGGGGAGTTTCAGGATTTGCGGCTCGAACAGCCCGGCTGGGATATGCCCGGCTTTGGCGCGGCCTCGTGGTCGCCCGCCTTTACGATTCCCCGAGACAACACGCCCTTAACCTGGCATCGCACGCAGCATGTTACGCGCAATCGCACCCTGCGACCGGTAAGCCATCGCGAGGTTTCGCCGGGGGTTTTTGTTTTTGATTTTGGCCAGGAGTTCTCCGGCTGGTGCCGACTCACCACCGATGGGCCGGCAGGCACCCACATCACCCTGCGCCATGCCGAATGTCTGAACGACAATGGCAATATCTCAGTGCGCAATCTGTGGGGAACACTCCAGCGGGAAGATTATATTTTAGATGGCAAAGGCCCCCACACGCTTGAGCCGCACTTTACCTGGCATGGCTTCCGTTACGTGGAGGTACGCGGGCTGACACATGCGCCGACTGCGCAGACGCTGATAGGCCAAAGCGTGCGTGCTGAAATAGCTTCCACCAGTGAGTTTGAATGTTCTAACCCGCTCTATAACAAACTCATGCAGGCCACCCGCTGGACTCAGTGGAATATGCTTTTTGACGTACCCACCGGCTGCGCGGCCCGGGCCGAGCGGTTGGCCTGGCTGGGCGACATACGCGACTGCGTAAACACCGCCATGCTTAACATGGACACTGCCGCATTTTTCGGCAAGTACACCGTAGATATTCGTGATTCGCAGACGCCACAAGGTCGCTTTTGCGATATCACACCCCACGCACAACTGCGCGGCAGCGAATTTGTCGCCGGTTCGCCGGGCTGGGCAGACTGCGGCATGAGTCTTCCCTGGGACCTTTATCTTCATACCGGCGACAAGCGTATTATTGAAAGGCACTTTGCGGCCGCGCGCCGTTGGGTTGACTGGGTTGCCAGCAATAATCCCAACCACCTCTGGGCCTACCAGCGAGGCAATGATTGGGGCGACTGGCTCAGCGCCGGCAACCCCGTAACACCTAAAGAGATCGCCGCAACCGCATACTTCGCACATTCCGCCGACATCATGAGCCGAATGGCTGGCGTACTCGGCGAGCAAAGTTGGCAGCAGCATTACGCGGCCCTTTTTACGGATATTCGCCGAGCATTTGCCCAGGCCTATGTGTCCGCCGATGGGACCATTCAGGGCGATGCACAGGGTTCTTATGCACTGGCGCTGCAGTTTGGCCTGTTGGACCAGCCATTGGCCTCCAAATCATTTCAAAAGCTACTGGCAGCCGTGCAGCGCGCCGGCGGCCACCTGACAACCGGATTTTTAAGCACACGCGCTTTAATGCAGGCGCTGTCGCGCTTTGGCGGCCACAATATTGCCGCCCGCATGGCCAATCAAACCACCCTTCCCTCCTGGGGCTACATGGTAGATACCATCGGCACAACTTTCTGGGAATCGTTCAATACCTACGAAAAGGGCAAGCCAGTCGTTCTATCGCTAAATCATTGGCCGTGGAGCTCCATCGGCGAATGGCTGTGGAGCTTTGTGGCCGGCATTACAATGGACGACAAACAACCGGGCGGCGGGGCTGTTATCATTCGGCCGCGGCCAGTTGCGCAAGTCAACTGGTGCCGAGGCAGCATCACAACAGCACGCGGGCCGGTACAAGTTCAGTGGCGACGTCTTGGCGCCACATTGAAGCTGGACGTTGTTATTCCACCCAATAGCGAGGCCACCATTCAACTTCCGATCCCGCCAAACTGGGTGGTATTGGAGGGAGGCACTCCCGTCGCCCGCCATCCCGATGTAACGCTGCTAAATTTAAACAAACAAGAGCACTCTTTATCGGTAGCAAGCGGTAGATACGCATTTGAATGCAGGCCCTGAGCAATGCGTGCCAAAGGCAATTACCGGCCCACGCCGCAGACCGCTGTGCTGTCGGTCTCATCCAGAATGGTAGGCGGCGGCGAGTTTATCCTGATGAGAATGAAAACTCCTGCATTGCGCGATGGAGTTAACCGCAGGGTTCATAGCGCGGGCTATGCCCGCAACCCAAGGTGTGAGGTAAGGCCCATGGTAATTGGACCATTTTTTCTATGCAGGTGGGCTGTGCGGCATGGGGCGGTTTCTTCCACCGGCCCCCTGCACCCCCACCCGGCCTTGCAACTCTTCTCCCTCATGTTGGAGGTAGGATGCCATGCACGAGAGTGAAAGGCATTGCCCTTTGGAGTACGGTACTGTGGACGAGCAAACCGTTTTCCGAA
>JAJXZA010000353.1 GCA_021780285.1 Planctomycetota bacterium | reverse complement strand
ATTAGGCAATAAATGAGGGTTCCTGACCGTATGCGACCGATTTGGGCGCATTTTTTACTCGGATGGCCGGCAACATCCGATTATTTACCTTTATTTCTATGGTTTTTACCCCGTGAACGGTTACCGGGTTGGCACTATGGGGCGGATTGGCTCGGCGGCCGGCGGCGTGGGCGAGCGCACAATTGTGCCGGCGGGCAAATGCGTGACCGCGGCGCCGTTGGCTCCGAGCGTATCAGCGTTGGCGTTAATTTGCCGCACCATGGCCGAAACCTGCTCGGCAATGCTGCGAAACGGTTCGCGGTCGGCGGTCCATTCAGGCAGGCGGCTTTGCATGGGGTGCTCACTTTATGTTCAGAAAAGCCTGGTTGAAATCGGTTTGCCCAAACACCACAAAGCGGCTCCAGCCGTTGCCGATGGTTACTGACCCGTCGGTCACAATGCTCCCGGCAATGCCGGTGGGAATGGTTCCGTCATCATTTTTGAAGACGGCATATTGGTCCCACGTTTCGGGGTTGTAGGCAAAGCTGTATGTGTTGCGATACCAGACGCCATCCTGCGTGCTGCCGCTGATGGGCAGGCACAGCCACGTTCGCGGCGGGTAGTTGCGCCATGTTGCCGAGTTGACCATGCCGGCATAGGCGAGTGTGAGGCTTTCGGGGTCGGCCGTTTCTAAAAAGTGAAACGAGAGCGTGGCATTAAGAATCAACCGATGCAAATCGGCCACGACCGTTTGAGGTTGCCCGCCGGCGGGAGTGTAGGTTACGGCAGCCAGATTGTTGCCGGCGTCGTAGTGCCGCAGCACCTGCACCAGTCCGGCATTAAAACTTTTGAGATAAGTGCTCGGGTAGAGCGACCAATTGTATTGGCAAAGCACATCAAAGCAGTCGGCGCCGGCGCAGAGCGTTCGCACCGATTCTACAAGAGCGTCGGGCCGGTCGGGGTGGGGCGTGCTTACGCCGGGAATGGTAAAGCCCGTCACCGCATCGGTGGCTGTGGCGGCCATAATGGGCCGCAGCGTCGGCGAATAAGCGGCCAGGCCGGTGACCTGAAACTTGCGGGTAATTTTGTAGCCGAGGTTGGTCCACTCCAGCGGAGCAGGCAGGAGCAGGTCTTCCTTAATGCTGATGGCCATACGCGGCTGATAGGCGCGGCATGGGGCGGGAAAAACTAATGGCGGGCGTCGAGAACTTCGTGCAGGCGCTCGCGAAACTTATTAAAGCTTGGCATATCAATCTGCGCGGGATCTACCTCGCCTGATCCGATCTGTTCGCACGCCCACTTTATAACATCACCATCCGGAACTACTGCTATCTGGACCAATTCTCCTTTCAGAGAATTCGGCGAGTTATCGTTGCCTGAGCGATCTTCCAGTGCTGCGCAGTTCTGGTATGGGGCGCTTTTAAGAGCGTACAAGAGCCAGGCTTCTGATTTTGGATTGGGTAACATGGCAACACCGGTTGTGAGATGTTCTTCAGCAAAGCCATCGAGCATGGAATTGTATTTGTCATGCCAATGCCCCCGGCCGGCGGAAGCTGTTCCATCCGCATCACGAAATAAAACGGCAATGACGGTATCGCTGTGCACGGCTTGATGCCGGCCGGCAATTCTGGCAAGCGCCCGTGCATTGGTAAAGAAATAGCCGGTTTCTTTTTCGCGTTTTGCGCCGGGGAGCTGAACGGATTTCTTGACCGGTCGCATGCCCTTGGCCTCTTCGCCAAGTTGGGCCTTGCCCACGTACTCAAAAGTTGCCTGGATTTCAAAGTTCAATTGCCCGCCCATGCTTGCCGCCATCTTCGCCAGCAGCAGACCCATCGGTCCGGGCTTGAAGCCATCGGGAGATCCTATGCCAAGGTCGGAGGCGCCTTCGCCGCTCAAAAACCACTGCATATCAGGACACCTGCGCTGATGAGAGTTGGCGTGAGAGTGTTGTTAGGTCCGTATCCGCAAAAGCCTCGCCCGGCCCCATGACGGCAAGCTTTGCAGCCAGCGATGGAATCTTAAACAGCGGTGTCGCCTGGGTGAAACCCGCGGCATTCTTGTAAACAAAAATGACGCTTTCGCGCGATGCTGCATCCTCCAGATAATTCAAAATCAGCGGGCTGTGCGTCGTAAGCACCACCTGCTTGGGCGATTCCTGCAGCTTGGTTACCAGCAGTTTCACAAGCTCCGGGTTGACGCCATTTTCGATTTCGTCAAATATCACAACCTCGTGCTTGCTGGCAAGCTCCGCGAGCACCGCCAGCAATCGCAACGTGCCGTCGTTGATGTGGCCGGCGTCGGTGGCGAGCGAGCCAGATTCAAAGCGTTCTTCAATGCGCAGTTGCTTCCAGCCGGAGCGCAGCTTTTTACTATCAAGCTGCTGCAATTGCGGGTAGGCCTGTTGCAGCGATTCAACAAGACGGCGCTTATTCTCTTGCCCAAGATCATGAATAAATGCAGCCAGGTTTCTGCCGCCCAGGCCCAGTGAGCCATTCGCCTGGCGCACGCGCTGGCGCAGCCGTTCTGGCGTTAGCATATCGAGCGTCTCGATGTCGCGGAGAAAATCTCGCAGGCGCCGCAGCACCTTGGGCAGCTTTTCATCCACCAAAGCAGACAGAATCGAGCCTTGGTATTTGAACTCAATAGGTCGCAACGCGGATATGTCGTTTGATGTCGCGTCGTCGCGGTACGCGTATTGGTCGCTTTCGACCGTCAGGTAGGCTGCACTAGCTGCACCATTTGGCCCGATCGTTTCTTCGACACACCGCAGCGATTTGTGATCGAACTTCGCAGACCATGCAATTGTTTTACCGGAGTCATCGAACCGCACCGTGAAATCAATTGCCGCTGATTTGGGTAGTTTGCACGGCAGATCCGCGGCCTTCCAGCCGCGCTCCTCCAGCCAGCCCGATAGGTCGCCACGGGCTTGCTGAGCGATAAAATCCAGAAATTGCAGTATGGTGGATTTGCCGGACCCATTAAGCCCGGTAAGGCAGCAGAACTTGGGCGCAAGCAACTGAAAGTTATGCAGCGATTTGAAATTGTGAACCTCTAGCTCTGTTATTCGCACGGGTAAGCTCCGCAGTCGTTTGCTTTTCAGCAATCTCAAGGGCATTGTACAGCAATTGCACGATAAGTGGCATGATGCCGATAGCCCATAACGAGTTGGTGTGCATTGGAAATACTGAGTTAATCATGATCATCGCGGGCATAGATGAAGCAGGTTATGGGCCGCTGTTGGGGCCGCTGGTGGTTTCGGCAAGCGCGTTTGGCGTTGACGAACCGCTCAGCACCGCCGAGCCGCTGGCCTCGGCGCCTTGCCTGTGGCGGCGGCTAAAACCGGCGGTCGTGGCCAAAGGCCCAAGCCGCGATGGGCGACTGGTCATTGCTGATTCCAAACTTGTAACGCATATGGCCGGCGGGCTGGCCCTGCTTGAACAGGCTGTGCTTAGTATGCTGCGTGTCAGCGGTGAGGCGGTCTCGCTCGACGGCCTGCAGCCGCAGGCTCTGCTGACCCGGCTCGGTTCGCCGGTGACGCTGCATGAGCATCTATGGTACGCACACGATGCCGCGGCTGCTTTGCCGCGGTTTTGTTCAACCGAAGCGCCCACGCTGGCAGGCAACCTTCTGCAGTCGGTAATGCGGGCAACGCAAACGCAACTGGTATTTCTGGCAAGCCGCGTTGTTGCCGAAGGCGAATACAACCGCATGGTGCAAGCGACCAACAACAAGGCTTCGGTATTGGTTTCGCTGACGCTGGGGCATCTTGACGCACTCGTGCGGCGCTTTGCCGGGCAGGGTTTGCTGGTGGTTATAGACAAACAGGGCGGGCGCGGACACTACCTTAATCTCCTTATGGCGGCATTTCCGCAGGCACAGGTGCGGGTGCTGGAAGAGTCGGCCGCGTGCAGCGGCTATTTGCTTACGCTGCCAACGGGCCGGGCTGCGGTGTACTTTCAGGAAAAAAGCGAAAAGCATTGCCTCGCGACCGCTCTGGCCAGCATGGTGTGCAAATACCTGCGCGAGCTGTTCATGCACGCGTTTAACCGATGGTGGCAGGCCCATCGGCCCGAAGTCAAACCCACGGCCGGGTACTATCAAGATGCGATGCGCTGGCTTGGCGAAATGCAGCCAACCATCGCTTCGCTGGGCATTGACCGCAGCATGCTCGTGCGGTGCCGCTGAGGGTTGCGGATGGCTAGCTCTCCTTGCAGGGCCGGCACGCCGCCTCTACAATCCGTCTTACAAGTTGCCTGCGCGAGGATAACCATTATGTATTTACAATGCGACACTCTTTACCGCACCATCCTGAACCGTCGTACACCGCCAAGCCGCGTCTCAACTCTTGGTGCCGCTATTCTTCTTCTGCTGTTTGCAGGGTATTTTTCCAACGCGTCGCCGAACGTCATGGCTTCCGGGCCACAGTCGTGGGCGCAGCGACCGCCCACCGTTGATCCAACATACGGCCTGCCCATGCCTGCACATTTGGCCAAGACGACAGCAATTCCGTCATGGATATGGACCGCGCAAACCAGCGACAACCAGACCATTTATCTGCGGCGCTCCTTCACATTAAAGACGGTACCCGCCGACGCGGTGCTTTACGCGACCGCGGATAATCACCTGCGGCTGTTTATCAACGGCAAAAAAATAACCAGTACTTTTCATAAGCACAATGAGGTGTGGCAAAGAGCCCGCAAAGCGGCCGTAGCCGGTTTCCTGCGCCCAGGTCAAAACATCATTGCCGTGTGCGCTAAAAATGACAGCGGAGCGGCAGGAGTTTTGGTATGGGTCACCGCCGGAAAAAAGACCCTGTGCCGCAGCCGGGGCAATTGGCGCGTGGCATACAAGGCGCCGGCGGGCACAAGCTGGACCGAAGCGAACTTTGATGATGCCAAATGGTCGCCTGCGACGGTTGTCGCACGTTATACCGGCGGGCCTTGGGGTAATAATGTAACGCCATGGCCAACGGTTCATACCGGCTATTTGGCGCACCTCTATTTTCAACCGATGCATGTAACGGTATTGCATGGTCGAGCGGCGTTTAAAGGGCTGTCATCGGTTGCCGCAGCGCTGACGCCCCACGACATTGCCGCAGTTCGTCCACAGTATGACGGACGGTCCTTGCTGGCCCCCGCACATCGCATTGCATTGGTCGTAACACCTGGCCGCTCCACCCAGCCCCCGGAATTGCTGATCAGCTTTGGCCAGGAAGTGGCGGGGCGTATTCAGGTGCAAGGTTCCGGCGGCACGGTGTTGGTAGGCATAGGAGAATCGCGCGGTGAAGCCCTGAATGGGCCGTGGGGCGGCGTGCAAACGCTGACCCTGGCCGACGGGCAAATGTCCACACCCTACAAAGCCTTTCGGTATGCCACCGTAAGCTTTAAGGGGCGAGGGCCGATTAAACTCAGTAAACTGCGGTTGGATTTTAAGTACTATCCGGTTAAGTACCGCGGTGCATTTGCCTGTTCCAACCCGCTTTTCACGCAGGAATGGTATACCGGCGCCTACACAAGCCATTTATGTATGCAGGAACAAATATGGGATGCGCCCAAGCGCGACCGCGCGATGTGGATGGGCGATCTGCAAATTTCCGGGCAGGTAATTAACAACGTGTTTTTAGATCGCTTTCTCATGGAGTTAACCATGCGGAAATTGCGGGAGCAACCCCAAGCCGGCCGTCCGGCAACGGCGCTTCCTGACAATTACGTTAACGGCATTCCCGGTTACTCCAACGCCTGGATCTGTGGTTTGGCCGACTTCTACAAGCACACCGGCGCCATCGGATATATCCGTTCGCAGCATCAACTGCTGCTGTCAATGCTGCGCTATATAAAACAAGGCTTCAACGGGAAAAATATTTTTGTCAACCAGCACAACAAATGGTGCTTTGTGGATTGGGCTCCCAAGCTCAACGGCACTTCGCCTCAAGCTTACGCCGCCACTGACCTATATACCTGTCTTGCGGTGCAACGGGCGGTATTTCTGCTTCAAGCGATGGGTGACGCAGCGAACGCACAAAAGTATGCAGTGTGGCATCAGCAGCTCGTCAGCGCCGCCCGTAAATATCTGGCGAATCCCAAGACGGATACATATACCGATCTGCGGCAGGTCAATGCGATGGCCATTGATTCGCATGTGGCGACCGCGGCGCAGCGGGCGGCGATCTATAAGCGTATTCTGGGGCCAAAGTGCCCATCATGGAAGCTGCAAGCCACGCCCTATTACAATAACTTTGTGTTATTTGCCGTGGGTCATCTTGGCCATACCAATCAGGGGCTGAAGTTTGCCGATAAATATTGGGGTGGCATGATTCGCGAAGGAGCCACCAGTTTTTGGGAAGCCTACGACAACAGTTGGCCCAAAAATCACTTTCATCGCTTCCTTCAGGCGGATAATGGACGGGGTTATTTTGTCAGCCTGTGTCATGGGTGGTCATCCGGTGTAACCAACTGGCTTACCGAGCATGTTCTCGGTGTACAACCACGAGCCGCCGGCTTCGCCGACACGACCATCGTGCCGCATCTCGGATATCTGCGGTGGGCCTCGGGTAAAGTGCCGACGCCTCAGGGAGATATTGTCCTGTCGGTTACTGCGCAGCATGGGGCGAATTCCTTGCAACTTACGTTGCCACCGGGAGTTCACGCCAAAGTTGGTGTGGTGGGCCGGTCGCTCACACTGAATGGTCAAGCTGTAACGGCTGTGCGGCGGGGCGCCAGGCGATGCTACATCACACTGACCCAAGCCGGCGTGTTCAATATTGTCGGCCAGCCGTAAGAATGGGCTTGGCAAAGTTCCCAACGCATTGACTCGGCAAACGCAGTGCGCGTGCGCCGGCATTGGGTGCCGGTGTCAGCGAAAGTGGGTGTAGACTTTGGCAGAGCCGTCTTTTCGGTTATTTGGTCGGTTCTCGACACATTTACATATCAAATATCCGCCAGTCATAGGTAAAACACTTATATTTTAAGCTTAGGTGAAAGTCCTAAAAATAAATCAGAACAAGCTGTATAGCGGAGCGCGGCGAAATTCCGTTATCACCTGCTTGACGGTCAGCTAATCTGCAGTCAATTGCTTCGCCCGTTGAGTTGGCTGGCGCGGGATTGTGAAAGGTTTCACAATACCTTCTGGCGGTTCAGACGGATGAAAGGGCGTTGGTCCGGGCGAAGGGCTTTTTTAGAAAGGGGCATTGCCATGAAACGCATTGCACGAAGCCATCTTCTCATCTCTTGGGCCGCAGCGCTGGCGCTGCTGCCAACCGCGGCGGTTGTCGGGGCCGAGGCGGGCGCACCACCAACGGCGGCTGATTACCAGGCACTGCAGCAGCATTATCAGCAGGTGCAGCAGCAGCTTTCCACGTTAAGTTCGCAGGTCGGCAATATTCGCGAGCAGCAGGAAAACATTAATAAACAAGAAGCGCTGATTAAACAGCAGCAGGCCGCCCTCGCGCAACAGCAGGCTGCACTCAAAGCCCAGCAGGCCCAGATGCAGGCTGCCGCCGCCAACGGCGAAAATTTAAGCCAGCAGGCTTCCGACAAACTGGTTGAGCAAATCTATAACAAGGTGATGGCCGATACGCACGCCCAGACGCAGCATTGGAACACCATCGGCAAAACATTTAATTCGCTCTTTGCGCCGCGCACCAGTAAAACCTTTATGTCGCCCATTCATGAGGAAAACCCCGATCACATGCGGCCCAACATGCACATGCAGATTGGCCAATGGGACGACATGAAGTTTTACATGGGCTTCTGGACCGTCGGACGCATTCAAGCCATTCAACAGTGGAACGCCAATGCTTCGCTCGCCCCGTCGAGCAAATATGGCGGACTTAACCCGGGCTTTCAGGACCCGTTCGCCAACCTGTCGCTCTATGCAACCATTCCCGGCAAGTTTGACATGTTTGCCGATTTTTATGTCGCCAGCCGCCCCCACCCCAACACCATGTATGGCCACGAAGGCTACCTGGTGTTTAAGCAGATGCCCAATGTGTTCGGCGATGGAAGCCCAATTACCAACACGCTCGACGCCATCTTTAATTATGTGAACGTCAAAGTCGGAGCCTTCGATATTGACTTCGGCGACAACAACTACCACCGGTCCAACAACGCCTGGGTGCAGAACAACCTGCTCATCGGCAACCCGCTGGTAGACCCCAACGTCGAAGAAATCGGCGGCGAAGTTTACAGCGTCAAAGGCCCTGTCTATTGGCTCTTTGGCGCCGGCAACGGTTTTACGACTGAGCACTTTGATTACGGCTCGCCCGGCAGCGTTCACGCCAAAATCTGGGGCTTTCCAACTAAAGACTTGCGCATGAGCGTGTCCGGCTATCTCGCAGATTTGTCGGGCGGCGCCGGCTATGAACAATCGGACCTCTTTGCGGCGGGCCGCAGCGGCGGCGTTTATGCAGCGGTTTTTGGAGGCGGAGATGACCCCGGCCAAATTCAGCCGCAAAGCGGCAAAAATATAGTAGCCGTACAGGGCGACATCACCTATCAGCACTGGCCGTGGGAACTTTATACCTATGTTGGTTGGACGCAAGACTCCGACACCAATGGTGATGCCGGCCCCGGCACGCCGGCCGAGCGCTGGCTTTACGGTTCGGCTGAAGCGGCGTATCACATTACACCAGCATGGTATGTGGCGGCGCGATACAGCTATGCGTTTGCCGAGTCCATTGCGGGTAATCAAACCAATGGCTGGGTAGACCGCATTCAGGTTGGCACCGGCTACTGGCTCACCCGAAGCGTGCTTACCAAGCTCGAATACGTACAGGAAGAGTATCGCAGCTTTGGCACGAATGTGGGTAATGTGGACGGCGTTGAAGCATACTACGGCCCCGGCTTCCAAGGTGCTGTGGCTGAAGTATCGTTTGGCTTTTAAGGCGAGGTGTTCAATGAACGCACGATTTGTACAGCAGGGTTGTTTGATGTTTTCAGCGTGGGGCGGCCGTGTGAGGGCGGCCGCCCGCGTTTGGCTCGGTGTGGCCGCCTGCCTGCTTGGCGGCCTGCTCACAGCCGCGCCGGCGCCTGCCGCAGCGCCCGCTGCCCCTACAACAACTTACCTGCCGGCGGACGGCAGCAAGCTGGTAATTGATGGCACTTCCACCTTGCATGATTGGTCGGCAAAAAGCACTGTGATGCAGGGTTCTGTCAAAACCACGGGCAGTTTTACCGCCGGCGGCACGCCGGGTATAGCCGCCATTAAACTGGTGCTTCCCGTTGTAGACCTCAAAAGCAGTGAAGGCAGCGGCATGGACAGCACCATGTACGATGCCCTGCATAAAGATCGCCACCCGGCAATTCGCTATACGCTTAAAACCGCAACGCTCAAAACATCGCCCACAGCCGCCGGCGGGGCCTATACGTTCGACACCACCGGTACGCTGCGCGTGAATGGCGTCAATAAGGTTGTGCCGCTGACCCTGCGTGTCACGGTGTTGTCTAACGGTGGATTGCAGCTTGCCGTTAAAACCGCGCTTAAAATGACCGATTACAAGGTGGATCCGCCAACGGCCATGCTGGGTATCATTCGCTCCGGCAACACCATAACAGTTCACGCAACCTGGAACCTCGCTCCCGTGAAGGTAAAGGCGAAGCCATGAATCTAGTGCTCCGCACTGGCTGGCATCTTGGGCGGCTGTTCGTGCTGCCGCAGTGGCGCACGATAGCCTGCGGCAGCTTGTTGTTGAGCATTGGGCTTGGGCCGCGCGTAACATTTACCTCGGCAACAGCTCCAATACCGCCGGCCAATAGGGCGGCCGCCCTGCCGGCGCCCATCGAGTTTGCAGGCAAAGCTCCCAGCCGGGTGACATTAAGGGGCAACGCCACTCTTAGCTCGTGGTCAAGCGTCAGCAAAGCCGTAACCTCCCGCGTATCGCTCGCGGTCAAGGGCACAACCCTGGCCCGCTGGCTGCGCGTGGCGCGACACCGTGCGTTACATACGCAAAAACCACCCGTGTTGCCGCTGGCCAACGCGCCCATTGCCACTCTGTCAATTCCGGTATATTCGCTCGATGGCGGCAACTCGGGAATGAACCACGACATGTGGGCAGCACTGAAAGCCAGGCAGCATCCGTACATACGCTACCAGTTCCGGCGGGTAACGGCGGCGAGCATTGATCGCGACCCTAAAGGCGGGCAACTTATCATTCATCTCAAAGTTCAGGGACGGCTGACTTTGGCGGGCGCCACGCACAAGCTGCTTAGCCACCTCATCATCAGGCCCGGCCCTGCCGGTGGTTTTACGGTGCATGCCGCCAGCCAGGTGTTCATGAGCGACTACGGCGTAACACCGCCCACGGCTTTTTTTGGCCTGATTCGTGGGCACAACCGCGTGCGAATAACGTTTGATCTTACGATGCATCGCGTGCCGGTGGCATTGGCCACAGCCCGCAAGTAAACGATAGCCCGTGGCATTCTGCCCCCGCCTGCCTGCCCCGATGCCGCATATTTTGATATGCAGGCGGGCCGTTTGTTAAATATACGCCATCTCGCATCAGTGTCATGCTCCTACGGCAAATGAAACACAAGCTTCGCACCGATGATATAAGGCTGCTGGTCGGGCAGTACGCGGTTGAATGGAAAGCCAATCCAGGTATTGGCTGTGATGTGATTTTTTAAAAAAGTCCAACGGGCACCCAAGCCCATGGCCTGCTCGTGCTGTTCGGTCGGGTACTGCGAAAACAGCACACCGCCGTCATAAAACACATAGGCATCGGCAAAGCTTGTGGCGCGGTAGTGCAGTTCAAGCTGCGAGAAAAAGCCGCTGTCGCCGGTGATGCCATCGGTGCTAAACCCGCGAACCGAATACGGCCCGCCCATCTGAAAAAGCTCGACCGGCGAGACGCCGTTGGTGGGCGTATACTGCCAGCCGCTAAGCAGGCTGGCGTATACCTGGGGCGTAAAATCAAAAAAGCCGTAGAAATTGCCATTATAAATAAATGGGTGCTGCACGTTGTCGAGCGGGTCGGCTCCGCGTGAATAACTGATGGTCTGAATAAGCGACAGCGCGCCGCGACTGAAATTGCCCTGCATGGTAAGGCCAAGACTCTCGCGGCTTACGTTGGTGGGACCAAGGTCCAGTCCACCCACCAGGGTATGCGAGCTGTTGTACGAATAGTCAAAGCCCGCCTGCATGTACCAATGCTGCGTCGCCAGCAACGGCTGGGTGAGCGAGCCATCCGCCTGCCACGACCGGCCCCTTACGTCAATGCCTGAATAGGCCCCATTGACAATATGAATATTGCTGAATTCATAGCTGGCTCCGATGCGTGTGCCAAATGTCGTAATAGGTATGCTGTAAGAAAGGCTGTTGTCTATGCCGCCCTGCGATTGCACGCTGTAGAGGTTGATGCGGTCATCAAGCTTAAGCGGGCTGTATACATTAAGGTATTCGCTGCCTTCAAGGCGTCCGGTGGCCGGGTTGCCGTAGTTATCAACATCCAAGTCCAGCGTAAGGCGGCGTGGTTCCTGCGCGTAGAGCAGGATATTGGTAAGGCCGAAGGTTTTTCCGGGCTGCAGCGCGGCCTTGAGCTGCACTGAATTGGTACGATTAAAAAAGTTAAGCGATTGGGCCAGGTCGCGGTCGTTGACGACCTGCCCTGGTTTGAGCGGCAGACGGCTGAGTACATAGTTGGGCCAGGTGGCGCTGTTGCCCTTGAGCGTTACCTCGCCGAGTTTGCCTTCAACCAACTCTATGCGTACAAGCCCGCCGGTGATTTTCTGCGGGGGCAAAATAGCCCGGGCCGTGAGATAGCCCTCTTTTAAATACAGCGCGTTAACCTGGGCCACGAGCTTCTGCAGGTCTCCAAGGTGAATGGGATGGCGCAAATAGGGTTGGGCCAAAGCCTGAAGCTGTGCAGGCTTTAAAAACTTTGAATGAGAAAACGCAATGCGGCTTAACGTGAATGCCGGACCCCCTTTGGCAATTGTCGGCTGGGTAGATGGCGTCTGGCTGGACAACACAGGACCGGCGGGTTGAGAAGCCGGCGCTGGCGCGGGTTTGTGCTTAAGTGTCTGTTGCTGCAATGCACCCGGGTTAAGATTGGGTGGTACGAACGTGGCTGCCGGTATGGTCGGTGCTGCCGCCAAAGCTGCACCGACGGCAAGAGTCACCGATGGGCCGATAGCAAACCGGCGCGGCAGGCGAATTTTCGGTCTGCGCGTCAATTGATGATGATTCATGAATTCCCCGACGAATGTTTATTGCCGCGTGCAGGCACAAATCCCACATTTACGCCGCCGCGCGGGCTGATGCTCAGGCCAGCAAGTCCGGGCAGGCTTTGCGGCGGTAGAATATAAATAAGTTTGTCTTTCTGCAAATTAAACGGTGTGGTTTGCACCCGAACCCCGTCACGGACAATCGAACCGCCTACAAAAGCAAAGTCGGTGTCGTTATGCGAGCCGATGTAGCTTAGCAGTACATCTTCCCAGCCGCTTTGATAATGCAGCACATACGCGTCGGTCTGCACGTACCCGGGGCTAAGCGCCAGATTAAAAATACCGCCCGGCTGATAGAGTTGTACATTGACCGGCAGCAGGGGCTGCGGCGTGTTGTTGAGCAGCAGTGTTTCAGCAGGCGTGTTAATCGCCAACGACCCTGGCGCATCGCCGTGGAGCACCTGCACCAGGTTACTGCTGAGCGTCAACTGAGTGTTGGCGGAATCAAGTGAACTGAAAATCACCGACGGCGCAAAAATCGTCAGGTTGATGCTGTTGGCTACGCCGCCATTAAAGCCGCCAATATTGGCCACCAGCGGCTGCGGTGCTCCGGTTTGGTGAACCACCGCCGTAATATTTTGCCCATGGAGATTAAGGCTGTTGGTTACGTTGATGTTGCCAAGCGTGATGTTGCCGCTCGATGCACTGAGGCTCAAGTTGCCGCCGACGTTAAGGTTATTGATGGTCAACGAACCGGTTACTGAAATAGCCGCGTCACCATTGGGCGCGGAAAGGTTGGGAATGGTTACCGATTCTTCATCGTTAATGTAAATACCGCCATTGGTTGTCGCAGCGCTGAACTCGGGCAACTTGACCAGCAGCGGTATGGCCGAAGCACCGATGCCTGTGCCGGCCGAAAATGTCGTCAGCGAGCCTGCCGGGCCGCTGAGATTGAGCGTGCCGGCGGATGCCGAACTGATGGCTCCGAGCGCCGCAATGTTAAAAGTAGCCGTGGTCGCATTAACGTAGCTGCTTGCCAGCGAGCCAAGCTGAATATTGCCGGCGGAAGTGATATTTACGGGGCCGGCGGCACTGATATTGCCGACGCCGAGAGTGTTGCTAAGCGGGTCAAAAATGTCCACTTCGCCGCCGACATTGGCTGCGTTGAGCGCCCCGACAGAGGCGCCAGGCTCATCGTTAACCTGCAACGGGTTGGTAGAGCTGTTACCAATGCTGCCATTGGGGATTTGGAGGTCAATGGTCGGTGCGGCCAGGTTGATACCGCTGTAGCTGCTGGAGGGTTCAGTCAGCAGATTGCCATCCGGCACGGTAATGGAAAGTGTATTGGCGGCAAAAGCCGCGCCAAGCGTGAGGTTGCCGGCCCCCACCGCGCTGACGAACACGTTCTGGCCGGCTCCAGCCGATACCAAGGTGCTGGTTTGCACCGCCAGCGGCGTCGTAGCTGTGCCGATGCTGCCGTTACCCGCAATCAGATACAGGTTTTGACGTGCCGATACAAACGCGCTGCCCGTACCGGCGGCGAGAATGTCCTGTGTGGCCGCGATGCGGGCATCGGTTGGGGTTGAAATAGCATTTGCCGGTAAATTGAGCGATCCTGCCGCCTGTACAAACAGCGGGCCGTTTTGGGCATTGGCCGTAAAATCGCCAGCGGCCTGCACAAAAAGCGGAGCAAACTGCTTGATGGTTATAGTGCCCTGCTGCTGGTTAACGTTGCCGGTGATGATAATGTCGCCTGGGGCATAGGCCAGCGCAATGGCGCTAAGGTCGCTGGCAGACAGCGGCTGCGCCGCCAAAGCCTGCTGCGAAACCACCAGCGGATTCAGCGGCTGGCCAATGTTGCCGCTGGCTATGATACTGACATTGCGGCCCGATACATTCGGTGTTGCAAGGCCGACAAGGTTGGATGCGCTCGGTGTAAACGCTGAAGCATTAAGCACGTTGGTCAGCAGGCCTTGCGTCCATACGAAGTCCGGCGCGAGTTGTGCCTGCTCTTGTGCATTGACCGTATAGTTAAACCCGGCATTGTAGGCCGTGCCCAGCAGACTGCTGTAGCTTGGCGAGCTGCCGCCCGCCGGGAACTGCGTCTGGAAGAAGTTCAGCACCTGATTGTACTTATTGGCCGCATATTGTTGCGCAGCGCCCGAGCCGGTATAGCCGGCGGCATTGGCCACGGGCGTGTACAAGCTCACCGCCGAGGGGCTGAGCGTAAAGCTGCCATTGTTGACCGAGCCGTGGCTCAAAAGCTGCCAATACAACTGATAGTTGGTGTTCACCAGGCGTTGGTATGGGTTAATGGCATTTGAAACCGCAATGGGGCTGGGGGCGGTGGGGCTGTCGGGTTGCAGCAGCCCCAAGCTGGTCCAGATGGCGTTAAGCTGTGACGAACTGAGCGTTTGTGCCGGCGTTTCGCTGCTGGCATTGTAGATATTGCCCTGGACGTTGAGCGATACATCTCCGGCCACCGACGCAATGGCGTTGACCGCGAGATTCTGCGAACTGCCAAGCGTGATGCTGTCAGCTGCCGTGGCCGTTAATACACCATTGACGGTCACTGAGAGTGGGCTGGTGGTCGTGCCGATGCCGCCCGTTTGGCTTACGAGTGTGACATTGTCGCCCTGCACGCCGGATCCGCCCGGAGCGGCGGTTATGTCGCCTTGTGCCGTTAAGACAACATTTCCGCTGCTCTTGGCATAGACCACCGGCACGGCAGAATCAACGTTTACATATACTCCGCCCGTAATGGCCTCGGCACTCAGCGACGGGGCCGCCGGCAACGTTACGCCGCTAAGCTGCGAGACAAACCTTATGCCAATGGGCGTCGCAGCCGTGCCCACGCCTGAATCGCCGCTAACAGTAAGCTGGTTGGTGACAATAGAAGCCGAGGGTGACTCGGTTATCGTCGCGCCGATGGCCGTGATAGTGGTGCTGCCGGCCGGATTGTTAATCTGTCCGTTGAGCACAATGGGGGCGCCGGTTGAGGTAATGTTGATGATGCCCGTTTGGCTGCCGACAAAGTTAATAGGTATAGGGGCATCCACCCGCGCGGTGGCGATATCGGTGACGGTTCCATTCGTTGGGAAGTTATAGTCGGCGTTATCGGGCATGCCGTCGGCAATGAGCGAGGCTGCGGTAAGCGGCGTGCCAAGATTTACGGAGGTATTGGTGCTGACTGAATTGGTATAGTAATTTGTAAACAGGCCGCTTATTTGTTGTTGAAACAGCGGGTCGCTGGTGCTGCCAACCTTGTAACCGCTGGAGTTTTCCGTCCAGTTGCCATTCCATGACCAATCATAACTTACGGTGCCGCCGCCGGTGCTTCGCGTAATGTTGCGCGAAACATTGAATTGATATTCCAGGCCGGCCTGAGGATTGTAGCTGGTGGTCAAACCGTTGGCGGTGACGGATTCCGAAGGCGCTGCCACCTGCACCGCACCGGCCAGATCAGTCGCTCCGTTGGTGTTGTTGTATACGCTAAGGCCATGGAGTACATCGTAAACATACCAGGTGGTAAGGGGGCTGTTTCCGTTGACATGCTGGAATTGATCAACAATTTTTACTTCGCTTAGCGCTTCAGAGCCGGCATTGATGTTGTTGACCACCACGCCGACGCCGCTGTCATTGGTAATCTGTACGTTGCCAAAGCCGGCGTTGACGTTGATAGATCCGGTGGCGTCGCCGGAATTAGCAATTCCGCCATTGAGGTAAACAAAGCCTCCGCCCGAAGCCAGAATATTGGTAATCGTAATTTGATTGGTCGTCGGGTTGCATGTGGCCTTGATGTCCGCCGGGTTGCTTCCGAGCGAGCTGATATCGCTGGTAACATCCGTCACCAGTCCGCTGTTGTGTGCTCCGGCGATGGCGCCGCTTAGACTGGTGCCCCCCAACAATACATTTACATTGGTTACATGGCCGCTGCTGATGGAGCCATTGATGTTGATGTGCAGCGCGTTAATGCCTATTTGCCCGCCGATCATTACTGAACCTGATGCATCGTTTGTTGCATAGCCCGATGGAAACGTGCTCATGGAAGGCGTCAGATTGAGTATGGGCACCTCCGGGTAATACACTTTATAGGCCGGGCTGCCCAGCGTGCTGAACAGATAGGCCCCGGTACCGACCGACGCCCCGACGCTTTGCGCCGTATTGTAACTGTTGTCGCCGGCAATACCGGGCACAGCATTGCCTAGGACGGGAAAAATCTCGTGCGAGGGGCTGATATTTCCTATGTTGCCTTCTGTGATACTGCCCAGCAGGAAATAGGTAAATGCTGAGCTGCTGGAAAAACTGTTGCCTGAAAATTCGGCGTTGGCGATATATGCCGCCGCCAGGTCCGGCGAGCTGGGGGCCAGGTATCCCAGCCATTCATTGTATGGACTCTGGCCGGAAGCGTTGTAATCCACAGTCGGCGTATTGACGAACAGCGACCCGTTGGGAATGTTTTCGATAATCTGTTCGCCCGCAATCTGGGCGGTGCCGGTTTGAAACAGCGATCCGCCGTCGTTGGTGATGCTCACCAGCCCGCCGATGTTGCTGATGGTGTTCTGCACGATAAACGCCAGACCCGGTGCCGGCGAACCGACTATTGGCGAGGCGCCCACCGGATCGGTCGAGGTGGAAATAATATTGATGGCCGAACGTACGCCCGCGCCCGTAGCACTCGTGGTAACGCCCAGAGGTACGTTCGCGGCGACGCCCGTGTATAAAATCTGTCCACCGGTCGTGTCGGGAATGGTCGCCCCATCAAACAGCAGGTACGCATCGCTGGTGTTGTTGACGTTAATCGTAGCGTTTCCGTGGGCGGCAACCTGACCGCTGCCGGTTATTTGACTTGCGTGCAAAATCACGTTGCCCGGTGCTGCATACAACGGCCCGAGGTCCACGGCGGTTACCGTGCCGGTAGACACGGTGGTAAGCTCTTGTGTCAGCAGGGATGGATCATTTTGCGTCAGCGCGGTGAGATAGTTATCCGGATTAAAGGCTGTGTTGATTTGATAAACCAACGGCGCTCCGCTGACTTCATTGACGGCCACGGTGTTGCCTGAGGGCGTTATATTGATTGTCTGATTGTAGAAGTAGCCGGCGGTAAACTCTCCAGCCAGATCAATTGTTCCGTTGCCGTTATTGACGGCGTTGTTGGAGTAAACAATCACGGGCACAAAGCCGGCCTCAAACCCGTAAGCGGTGCCGTCGGTCTGCGCGGACTGTGGTCCGCGGTAGGCGCCCAGGGTCAGGTCGCCGCCGCTGTTGATGGCATCACCGGTGCCGGTGCTCAGCGTGCTGTTGCGGTTGGCTGTCGCATTGGCCTGTACGATGGGAATGGCGATCAGACCGCTCACATAACTTTGAGCGATTGCGTCGGGCGCCGCATTGCTGATCTGGCCGCCGGGGCCCATCCCCGCGGTCAGCGATACGCCGGCGTAACCCAGCACGCCGACGTTAGAACCAAGCGTAACGTTCTGATTGGCCGATACCGTAACGTTGGAGGTTGAAGCCCCGACACCCGCAAGGCCCCAGGTGCTGCTGTATGCGCTGCCGGTGACAGCATCATTGGAATAGGTGCCGACGCTTACCGTGCCGTTGCTGATCAGGTTGGTGTTGTCGCCGATACTGACGTTATCGGTTTCGGTTGCGTTAACCGTTGACACCGCCGCCGCGCCCTGCAGCAGTCCGCCGGTAACCAGAGAGATCGAATCTTGCGCGTTGATGTTGTTGTCGGCCGCAATGGTCAACGAGCCGGGATTGCTGAAGGGATCGGTCCCGGCGATTAATAAGTCGCCGCTGCTGATATTGACCAGAGCTTGTTCAGTAAAGGTATTGTTGTCCGTAACGGCAGAACCATTGGCGATGCCTCCGCCGGCCGCCTTGGCGCTGTCGGCGGTGCCGTTGCCGTTGTTTTCGGTATCGTTGTTGCTGGCCGTGATGGTCAAATTGCCTGAAGCATCGAGCGCGGTGTTGCTGCCCACATTAGCGCTGGTAACGCCCGAGAGATTATTAACGGCACTGGCTCCGCTGGCGCCCAGCGCGGAGGCGTTCACAGAGTTGCTGTCGGCGAAGAACTGGGTGTTGTGCCCTGCGGTGAGCGTGATGGTTCCGCCCACAAGCGTGCTGTTGGCTCCAACACTCGAAGAAACACCCGCGCTGTCGTTGGTGGTGGCAACGACGACATCGCCGGCGATAACGCCGCCGGCTCCGGCGGTGGCCCCGGCGGTATTGTTGTCGTTGGCGGTGGCCTGCACGGTAATGCTGGGGTTGTTCGGCGCAGCAGCAGGTGTTGCATCATTGACGTCTCCGGAATCGCTGCCTGTGCCGGCGTCTGAATCATTATCGCTGTCGCCATCACCAATGGCATTGCCGGGCGTAATAACAGCGGTTGTGTTGTTGTTGTACTGGCCGATGGCCGCGGTAATCACTCCACTGGAAGTCGCGGTGCTGGCCGAAGCACCCAGCGCCAGGCCTCCGACGGCAACGCCCGTGGATTGCGCATCGGTGCCGCTGTTGCTGAAGGCCTGAATCGAAATGGCTCCCAGCGGCAGCGTGTTGTATGCACCGGTTTGGGCGGTAATTTCTGAGGAATCGGTTGCCGTGGCAACCGACGCATCGGCTCCCAGCAGCAGCCCGCCCGAGCCGGCGACTGTATTGGCATACGCTGCGCTGCCGCTGGCTGGTGCATAGGTGCCGGCGGAAAGCGTCAAGCCGCCGGCGGAGTTGATCTGCACATAGCTGCCCGAAGACGCCGTCACCGTCGGCGATACTTTGGCCGTTGCAATGGAAGCGCCCAATCCCGCGCCGACTCCGACCGACACGCCAAACGAATTGGCTGAAGCCGATGGCGTATCGGCGGCCGTAAGCGAGAGTCCGCCACTTCCGAGGTTGAGTTTGGTTGGCGCGCTGTTGCTTGTGCCACCGTTGACCAGCGCCTCTACATCGGCGGTGTCTTGAGCATTGGCATACGAAGCATTGCCTGAAACCACGCCCACAGCTCCGGCAGTGGCGCTGGCATCCACATAACCGCCGTCGGTTGCAGTAAGGCCCAGCGAGGCAACATTCTGAATGTACGAGCCAGAGCCTACACTCGCCTTTACCGTGCTGGTTTTATGTGCTACCGATATGGAGGCTCCCAGCGCGCCAATGCCGCCGGCAAAGCCATACGATTTCACACTGAGCGTGCTATTGTCGTGAGATGCGAGTGTCATGGCCACCGACGAGTTGCCATTGATATTGCCTGATATTGAGCTTGTCACCTCGGTGTTGTCTATGCCGACCGCAACACCGGCGCCAAAGCCCACAAATAGCGAACCGCCGCCGGCATAAGCATCGGTTTGAATGGTTTGCCCGACAAACCCAGTGCTTAGCGGCGCCTCCACAGCCGAAACCTGCACGCTGCCAGCATTTATAGTTGCGTTTTGAATGCTTGCCGAAACCACGCCGCTTAGCTCGGTAACCGCAATGGCCGAGCCGAAACCGACCGAACCGCCCAGGCCCACCGCGCCGGAAATGTTGTCAATTGCAGTGTTGTCGGCGGCATTTACCGAAACCGAACCGGCATTGATGCTTCCGCCGACGATGCTCGCCGTTGTTCCGTTGCCGGAGCCGCCGTACAAGCTGGTTTGCTGTTGGCTTGGCCCGCTGATACTGGAGCTTACGTCATTGCCATTGGAATCCAGCAAGTTGCTCGACGAGTTGGAGTTGCCCGCCAGGCCATTGCCGTTGGCATCGTTGAGGTTGCTGTGGTTTGCGTTGCCGCTGAAGTTCTGGTTTGTTTCGGAATTCATGCCGCTGATGGAAGAACTGTCGTTGCCTTGTGCGGTGCTCAAGTAGCCGCCGTCGGAGCCGGGCGTGCCGCCATCAATAACCACCACGCCGGCCGATCCGGCGACGCCTGCCAGGCCGCCCAAACCCGCCGTGGCCGTTACGACCTGCACGTTGCGGTTGCTTGTTGCCTGCACCGCCACAGCGCCAGCGACCTTCATGTTGCTGTCGGCAATGCCGGCATTGACCGCACTGGATATGTCAATGACGTTGATGCCGCCACCCACGCCGGCCGTACCGCCGCCGCCCAACGCGCCGGCGTAGCTTTGCACGGTGAGTGTATCGGTGGCCTGCACATTAACGCCGGCAGCCTGCGGGTCGCCCGTGTTTTCGTCAATATTCGTGCTTAGAATGTTGGCGGTGGTGGTATTGCTGCTTTGCCCCACCGTCAACATGCCCGCAAACCCCAAACCGCCCACACCCACCGATGCGTCCATGGCATTCATGGTGGTGCTGCTGGCCGCGGTTACATTGATGGCTCCGGCAGTGGTGACGGTCGTTACTTGACCGGCCTGGCCCAGAAATGCCTGCGTGTTATCCTTATTAATGGCAATCAGCCCTACACCCGAAGCGCCCACCGCTCCCCCCGCGGCGGCAGCGCTGACCAGCGTGGCGCTGTTGCGCGATGCGGCCGCAATGGTAAGTGCTCCGCCATTGAGCGAGCCGCCATACGAATACGCCTGAGTATCCGCCGAGAAATAATTCACCACCGCCGTGCCCGATACGCCCGCAATCGCCGCGGAAAGTCCGGCGGCTAGACCAACGGCGTCTTGACTGCTTACCGCGTTGATGTTGATCGCCTGTTTTGCGCTGATGTTGCTGCCGGTGGCATACGCGTAGGTTTGCGCGGTAAAGGCGTTGACGCCCACGGTAAGTGCCACGGCTGCAGAGGTAGCGCCGCCTGCGAGGCCCAGCACAAGTCCGCCGCCGTAATCGTGCGTGGATGCGGTTACATTAACCTGTTGATTTGCCCCCGGCGTTAAATCAACTGTTACATTGCCGGGCAGGGTCAACGAGGTCTGCTGATTGATGCTTGCCTGGTTGACGTAGGCGTCGGTACTGCCGCTCATCACATTTACGTCAATCGTGCCGGCCACCGCCGCCGAGCCTAGCGGGTCGAATGCCAAGGCACCCGTAAAAGCAAGCTGCGTAAGGGTGTTGCTCTGCTCGGCGTTGATCGCCAGGCCGGTGACGCTTTGTATGTTTTCAGTCAGCGATGGCGTCCCTTGGGCCGTAAAATCGCCGGGCAACTGCTGCAAAGCGCTGAAATTGCCTGCACTGGGGTCGCTTTGCAGGTGGCCGGTGTCCACGGTGAGTGTGTCGGAGGCATTCTGCGCCAGGGCATTAACCGCCGTGCCCGACCCTGAAACAAATGCGGCGGTACTGCCGCCGATGTAATTCACCGCTGTTGAAAGCCCCACCCCCGCCCCGGAGGCGCCGATGGCCAAAGCGCCGGCGACGTCTTGAATGGTGTTTTGATTCAGGGCGATAACGCCCACGTTATCCATTGCGGTGACCTGGGCGTTGTTGTCAATGTCCGCCGTCGCCGAGTTGGTGAGTATGTTGATCGCGATGGAACCTGTCGCGCCCACACCGGCCGAAGCGCCGACGCCGGCCGCCAGAGAATCAATCGTCGCATTGGAACTTGCGTTGGTGGTAACGTCCCGTGCCAGCCAGATGGGGCTTGTACCCGAAGACGCCCCATGAATATAGGCATGTACCGTGGTGCCGACGCGATTGATCGCTGTAGCCACGCAGGCCGCCGCGTCACCCGAAATCGCCAGACCGCCGGCGAGAGATTTAATCGTGCTCGTGTCGGTTGCCGATACCGTTGTGGTGTTGCCCGCGTTGTTCTGCGAACTGTCGCTGATGCCCGCTGTAACGCTGTTGCCGATGTTGTTTGAACTGTTGGCAAAATTGACGGCGACCGATCCTGAACCGGCGACGGCAGCGCCGATGCTGCCGATGTAGCCGCCCGAACTGGCCATAACCTCGGTGCTGGTAAGGGCATTAATTGCCGAGCCGCTGATAGTGGCTGAAAGCGAGTTGCCGATATCGCTGATAACAATGCCGACACCCAAGCCGACATCGCTGCTCACGCCCAGAGCGCCTGCGGCTGCTTTAATCTGGGCATTGGGGTCATCGGCCTTGACCGACAACGTGCCCGTCGTCACGTTGCTTGAACTGACCGTCGCGGTGGTTTTGTCGAGCGTGAGGTTCACGCCGACGGCTCCGTCAATCGCCGCGTCGCCGCCTACGCCGCCGGCAATCTCCAGGCTGTTAATGCTTGAGCCGCTGGTGGCGTGCACAGTTGCATCCTGCGAGCCATTATTGATGGTGGCGTTGGCGATGGTGGCGCTGCTGCTGTCATCCGTACCGTTGTAGCCGATCGAAGCGCCAATGGCTGTTTCACTTCCATAGCCGACGTTTCCGGCCAAGGCCCAGATGGCGGCATCATTGCTGCCGGCAACATCAAGGCCCGAACTTGTGACACTGGTAAGATTCGACGTATCCGTGGTTGAACCGATGCTGGCGGAAGTGGTGTCGGCAATCTGGTTGCCTTCGAGCGAACCCAGGCCGGTGAAGCCTTCGGTGGCCACACCGCCACCAACCGAAAATCCTATGATGGTCGAATTGTCGGTTGCGGTGACGCTTACCTTGCCGCCGGCATTGATAGTTGCCTGGTCAATATAGGCCGTGTAGCTATCGTTGATTATATTGCCGGTAAGACTCAAACCTGCGGAATTACCGCCGACGGCAATCGCCGCGGATACGCCGATAATTTCATTGGCTGTACCCAGGGGCAGGCTGTTGGTGCCGCCCAGGTTGGCATTGAGGTTCAGGCCCGAAAGATTGCTGTTGTAGCTGCCGCCGGCGATGTTGCCCAAGATTGTGTTGTAGGGCTGTGCCGTTGAATCGCTGGTGCTTACGCCCTCGCTGTTGACGGTTACGGCTCCGGTGGTGCTGATGTTGGAGTTTACCGCACTGCCGCCGCTGGGTGTGTACGATCCGATGGATGCGCCCAGTGAACTGCCGATATAATTGGCGTCAAAAGCCCCGCTGATGCTAAGACCATTTTCGCTGCCTCCGCCGGTGACCGCACCGGAAATAATATTGGCGGCGTCCAGGCCCTGGACCGTCACCGAGTCGTAATTCTGATTGCCATTGATGCCTCCGTCGGCGATCACACCGGCAAGGTAGGCGTTGCTCTGATTGTCTATGACCGAGACGGTAAACGCCGCGCCCACACCCGTTTGGTCTGAACTGCCGCCGTAAAAGCTTCCGCCGCCCGCGCCAAAAAGCGTCTGATCGTAGGCGGTAACGTTGACCGCCCGGTTAACATCGCCGGCGCGGCTTAACAGCGTTGAGTTCTGAATCCAGGCGTCGGTGGTGTTGGTAATAACCGGAACCGAAATAGAAAGCGTTACCGACGTGTTGCTGTCGGAACTTCCGGTGTTGACGGCAAGGCCCAGGCCAACGGTCGCCTCAAAGCCGCCGGCCAGAGATTCGACATTTACATTGTCGGCATTGGTGAGACTGGAGTTTTGAATGTAAGCGTCCGTGGTATTGTCTATAAGGCCGAAGGCGACAGCACCAGCCACCCCGGTGGCCGACGAACTACTGCCGCCTGCGCTAACAAAGGCCGCGCCTCCGCTGGCGCTGATTAAACCGGTGTAATTGGCGGCCTCAATTGTTGGATTGACAGCGCTTGTGCCCAGACTGTTAAGCGTGACGCCGTCGAGATAGGCGTTGGTTGCCAACTGGGTAACGTTGGCGGTGACACTGCCGGCTACGGCAACACTGTAGCTGCTGGAATCGGCTCCAGGATCCTGCGATTGAGCCTGCACATTTTGGCTCGGCAGAATATAGCCTGATATGCTGCTTAACAGTGGAATATTTTGTATCGCACTGCCCACGCTGATGCGCGTGCCATTAACCGTGCCGGCGGCGCTGTCGGTAAGCGAGCTGAATTTGCCGCTGATCCAGTTTTTGGCGCTGCCGATGAACCCCGGACCTGAACTTGAGCTTTCATCCTGATCCGATGATGAACTGGCCTTGGCGCCCGATAC
>JAJXZA010000326.1 GCA_021780285.1 Planctomycetota bacterium | reverse complement strand
TTGCGCGAGACAGCTAGGTCTTGGGCTGAATATGCGAATATAGGGCCTATTGTCATTTGCCGCATCCATATGGCCCTCGTTACTCAAGACATTTTTTTACCATCGGATATAATAAGTATCGCAGGCACGGAGCCTGCCGCAAACGCGAGCAATATGTGCAAAAAGGTGGAAAGTTTATGGATTTAGTATCGGCTAAGCTGGTCTTGGAAGATGGCACCGTGTTCGCAGGTCGCGCGTTTGGTGCGACTGCCACGCATGTGGGCGAGGTTGTGTTTAATACGTCGCTTTCGGGTTACCAGGAGATTTTGACCGATCCGTCTTATTGCGGGCAAATCGTCGCCATGACGTGCCCGCAGATCGGCAACTACGGAATCGCCGATGCGGAGGACGAAGAATCCGGGCATCCGCAGGTGGAAGGATTTATTGTCAAGGAACTTTCACCGGTAGTAAGCAATTATCGCGCGGTGGAGTCGGTATCAGATTATCTGCTGCGGCATAACGTGCCGGGCATTCAGGGGCTTGATACACGCGCATTGGTTCGCAAGTTACGCATGCAAGGCGCTCTTAAGGGCGTTTTATGTACTGATCCGGCAAGGCTTGGCGACGATGCCGCGCTTTTGGCCCAGGCTCGCCAGTGGCCGGGGCTGGTCGGTCTTGACCTGGTATCGAAGGTGGCGGCACCCAAGGTCACCGTCTGGCAGCAGGACAAAGGCCCGTGGGCACAGCCGAATGATTCGCATGCCGCAGGGGTGTTTCATGTGGTGGCAATAGATTGCGGCGCGAAACGAAATATATTACGTAACCTTGTGCAGAGCGGCTGCCGGGTAACGGTAGTGCCTGCGGCGACCCCCGCGGAGGAAATACTCTCGCTGAAGCCTGATGGTGTCTTTGTAAGCAATGGGCCGGGCGATCCGGAGCCTATTGCGTATACGCAGGCGGCGCTGAAGAAATTGATTGGTCAAAAACCGATATTCGGAATATGCCTGGGGCATCAGCTTTTGGGCCTGGCTCTCGGCGCTTCAACTTATAAACTCAAGTTCGGCCATCGTGGCGGCAACCAGCCGGTACAGAATATGGGTACCGGCAAGGTTGAAATAACCTCGCAAAATCATGGCTTTGCGGTGGACACGCAGTCGCTCAAGCAGCGCGGCGGCGAGCCTACGCATATTAATCTCAATGATCAGACCTTAGAGGGCTTTAGAATGGCGACGGAGCCGGTATTTGCGGTGCAATACCACCCTGAAGCTAGCCCTGGCCCGCATGACGCAACTTATTTATTCGATTGTTTTGTGCAGATGATGAAAACAGGCAACAGCCCAACGGCTCAAGAAATGAATGCGGCCCAGCAGAAACGTAATGCGGTTGTCGTTGAGCGATAAAAGCGGTGGTGCATTTTCGTCAGTATACAGAGAGTTTACTGATGATCAGCGGGCTGCTTCTTTGTTGAAGATGCGGCCTGTTTTTGGGGTTGGGCGGTCAACAGGAAGTCTACGCCAACACGCAGTGCCTGGTTCCAGACGAATGGTATGGCCTGGCTAAAGAGCCTGGGCGCAAAGCCGGCGATTGCGTGGGCAGCCTGTGTATCGCCCAGTACGCACGGCGCTATATAAGCCTCAATGGAATCAACCAGACTTCTGTGCTTGAGAAATGATCCCATCACGGTTGGCCCGGCCTCAATTAGCACGTTGGTTGCGCCTCGCTTGCTTAGGGTCTTCAATAATTGATCAAGGCGTAAGCGACCAAGAGCGTTGCTACCCAGCGGCAGCAGTTCGGCGCCTGCCAAACGCAAAGCGGCGGCTCGGCGGCCGGCATTGCCGGACAGATTGGCCTTATGCGCGATGAGCAATGGATAAGTTGTAGCCGTATGAATAAGCTTGGAGTTCAAGGGCGTGCGACAGGAGCTATCGAGTACCACGCGCAAGGCAATTCGCTTGAGCGCCGATACTTTTTGTGCGCGGCAGGTAAGCAGCGGGTCGTCTGCGAGCACAGTGTTGATGCCTGTGATGATGGCGTCAACGCGGCCGCGCAGGTCGTGTACGCGTTGCCGAGACTCGTGGCAACTTATCCATTGCGAATGTCCCGAGCGCGTTGCTATGCAGCCATCAAGGCTTTGCGCCCATTTCATTATGCAATACGGAAGATTGCGGTGAACTCGCTTAATAAAGGGAGCGTTGAGTGTGGCTGCTTGTTCCGCCAGCAGCCCGTGGGTGGCATCGAGGCCGGCCTTTTTAAGTTCGGCAATTCCCCGGCCGGCTACGGCTGGAAAAGGGTCTATCATGGCTGCAACAACCTTGCGAACTCCGGCGGCGATAATGGCCTGGGTGCACGGGCCGGTTTTGCCGGTGTGACAGCAGGGTTCAAGGGTAACATACAACTCGGCCCCGCGTGCTTTGCTGCCGGCTGCTTTCAGGGCCTCAATTTCTGCGTGAGGGCCACCGAATGCGCGGTGGTAACCGGCGGCAATGATTATGCCATTGCGTACGATTACGCAGCCCACTAGGGGGTTGGGTTCAACGCGGCCCAAGCCGTTCCGGGCCAGTTGCAGAGCCTTGTGCATGAACCCGACTTGAGCTGGAGTAAAGGACGTTTGCGCCATTTTTCAAACCTGCAATTTGTAGGTTTCCGGCAAGCTGGGGCTAAAGTACGCCTCGCAAGCGCCTGGTTTACAGGCTAAATTGTACGCGCCGGTAGTACGGCCCATGGAGGACAATTCTACGGTAAAGGCGAAAAAGATGCTTGACTAACAACTCCACTACGGCCTATAAAGGAATCAGTTCATCCGCACTTGTTACAAACCCATACATGTGCGCGACGGTGAAGATGTTCCATGGGTTTTTGACAGGAGATGCTGTTATGGCTTTTACTTTACCCAATTTACCCTATGAGTTCGCGGCTCTTGAGCCTGTGATTGATTCGCAGACCATGCAAATTCACCACGGTAAGCATCATGGTGCATATGTAACTAATCTCAATAATGCCATTGCCGGCAAGGCTAACCTTGAGAGCAAAACAATTGAGGCTCTGGTAGGGGACCTGGCCGCGGTGCCGGAGGATATTCGCGGTGCTGTTCGCAACAATGGCGGCGGCCACATCAATCACAGCATGTTCTGGCAGATTATGGCTCCGAAAGGGCAGGGTGGTGGTGAGCCTACGGGAGAATTGGCCGAGGCCATCAAAGCAAGTTTTGGTTCGTTTGGAGACTTTAAGACGAAGCTGACCGATGCAGGTATGAAGCGTTTTGGCTCTGGTTGGGCGTGGCTTGTGGTGAAAGGTGGCAAGTTGGCTATTGGCTCGACGGCTAACCAGGACAATCCTCTTATGGGTGATGCCATTGCCGGGCTTTCGGGTAAGCCGGTGCTCGGGGTGGATGTCTGGGAGCATGCCTACTATCTCAAATATCAAAACAAGCGGGCCGACTACCTTGCGGCGTGGTGGGACGTTGTAAACTGGCAAAAGGTTAACCAGCTTTATCTGGCGGCAAAGTAAGACTTACATGCGACGGCATGGTCGTCAGCTAAGCTGCGCTGTTCCCTCGAACAGCTGGGGCCCATGCCCCAAAGCATTGTGGCTGCCGGCGGGTACGGCGGTTTTGAACAAGCTGGCCGCCCGTCGGGTTGGTCAGGGGTGGTGTTTTGTCGTACTCACTTTTCAGGTGGAGACAGGCGAGCGGCCTTTATCATGAAAAACCGGCAAAGTGCATCTTGGCGAGAAGTACTCGCAGGCATTGCAGACAAGGCCGACGCAGTAGATTCCCACAGTCTTTGGCCACAGAGCAGCCTGCGACGCCTAAAGCAAGCAGGGGCGATGCGTTGGGCTGTAGAACGCAGGTTTGGCGGCACCGGTATGGCTGCGATGGCTCTTCATCGCCGGTATGAGCAGGTTGCCGCATGCTGCCTGACCACTGCGCTGGCCTGGACTCAGCGGGATGCCGCCGTTGGGCTTTTGCAGAGTTGCCCGGCAACATCAGCGATAGGCACGGTGCTTCAGACATTGGCTCAAGGGCGCAGCTGGGCGACCATTGGAATTTCGCAGCTTACCACATCTACGCAACACCAGCATCAGCCTGCGGTAGTGGCCGCACGAACTGCCGCCGGCTGGACGCTCGATGGTCGTATCCCCTGGGTGACGGGAGCGAATGAGAGCCGCTGGATTGTTGTCGGCACCAAAACAACCAATCGGCAAGAACTTCTGGTATTGCTGCCAACGTCGCACAAGGGTGTGACGCCGGGGAGGCCGCCGCCGATGGCCGCGTTAAATGGGTCCAAGACCTGTGCGGTCCGGCTTAAAGGCGTCGAGGTGCGCCCCAGTCTTGTGCTGTTGGGACCATGCGCACATGTGCTGGCTGCGTGCGATGCCGTGCGACGCTTTTCATTAACAACATGTGTGCTTCCGCTTGGGGTTGCCGCCGGCGCAATTTCCGCGTCTCGGTTGGTGTTGTCGGGACGCTCGGCCCAATGCCGCCGAAGCGTCGCGACACTCCGGAACGAATACAAGCATCTGGCCCGGTGCGTTTACCGGCGCGGCTCCGGCGGTAAGCTGCCTTCGAGCGAGGCCGCAGCGCTGCGGGCCAAGGCTAACCTGTTGGCTTTCCGATCTTCGCTGATGTGCCTTGAACTCTCGAAAGGCCGGGGATTTGTCATGGGAAATGCGGCGCAGCGTCGGGTGCGCGAAGCGATGTTCTGCTGTGTGTGGTCGAGCAACGCGCATGTGATAGAGGAGACGGTGCGGCAGCTTGCTTTGGCGGCTCCCGATGCAGTGCCGTAGAGCCGGCGGAGCAGCATATTGCGAATTAAGCCGAGAGAATAATAGGCGGTTCCGCAGCGACTTTGGATTGACTTATCGGAATAAGGCGACGATCTTGGGCGAGCATGGCGGCAAAGTCGTCAGGAGCCAGAGGTTTGCTGAAGTAGTAACCCTGCATGGAGCGACATTCCAGCAGTTTGAGCAGCGTGACCTGTTCGGCGTTTTCAACGCCTTCGGCAACGGTATGGAGTTGCAGATTGTCGGCAAGGTCAATAATGGTGTCAACCACGGCCAGGTCTTTCGGATCGTCGAGCATGCCGCGAACAAACGAAATATCTATCTTCAGCGTGTCTATTGGAAATCTGGTTAAATAGCTAAGGCTTGAGTAGCCGGTGCCGAAATCATCGAGCGAAAAGCGAATGCCCAGCTTTTTCAGTTCAATCATGCGTGCCCGGAGGGAATCGGTTTGCGACATCAGCGTGCCCTCGGTAATTTCCAACTCCAGCAGGCGGGGGTCAAGACCGGTGGTGCTAAGCACATTGGCGATGGTGTTGGTAAGCGATGCTTCGCGGCACTGTATGCCGGAGAGATTAACCGCGACCGGCACTACAGGCAGGCCGCTGTTTTGCCAGCGTTTGATCTGATGGCACGCGGAATGCAGTATCCAGGAGCCCAGGCTCAGCATGAGGCCCCTTTCTTCGGCAAGCGGGATGAACTTTGCCGGCGATATGAGTCCGCGCTGCGGGTGCCGCCATCGGATTAAAGCTTCCGCCCCGATGATCTTGCCGGTGCTTAGATCCACCTGTGGTTGGTAATGAAGAACAAATTGTTCCTTGTGTAGCGCCTCGCGCAGGTCATTTTCCATCCAGAGGGTTTCAACGGTTGCGGCGTGCATCTCAGGCGAATGAACGGCAAAGCGGTTGCGGCCGTCCTTTTTTGCGCGGTAGAGCGCTTCGTCGGCATTGCGCAGCAGTTCGCCGCAGTCCTGTCCATCGCGCGGGAACAGACTCATGCCCATGCTGCAGGTAATATGGAATGTATGGCCTGAGATGACAAACGGCACGCTCATGGTCTGGAGTATTTTTTCGGCGACCTGTGCGACCTCATCAGCCGAAGCAGGCTGCGGCAGGATGACCACAAACTCATCGCCGCCCAGGCGTGCCACGGTGTCCTCCGATCGAAGGGCGGACCGCAGA
>JAJXZA010000093.1 GCA_021780285.1 Planctomycetota bacterium | reverse complement strand
GATGTTAGCGCACACGCCACCGCCCGCCACAAGCGATCGGTAACCGCCCTGACCCAAAGCCCGGCGGCACTTTGCGATCAGAATATCCGTCGCCGTACGCTGAAACGACGCAGCCACATCAGCCCGCTCTTGTGGGCTAAGCGCCGAAGCCTCGCGCTGCTTTCCACCGATGCCGCAAACGTGATACAACACAGCCGTCTTAAGGCCGCTGAACGAAAAATTAAGCGACTCTTTGCCCAGCAGCGTCATCGGAAACTTAATCGCCTCCGCGTTGCCCTGCTTTGCCAAAGCGTCAATTTGCGGCCCACCCGGATAGCCAAGCTGCAAAATGGCCGCAACTTTATCAAATGCTTCACCCACGGCGTCATCTATGGTATGGCCGATTTTTATTAAATCTTTCGGCGATTCCATGCGGTACAGCGTCGTATGCCCACCGGATATCACCAGCCCCAATGCAGGCCAGCTATCGCCTGCGGTCCATGCGTCGCCGGCTGGTGCGGGCCTCTCATACAGCGCCGCCGCATACAGGTGCGCTGCAACGTGGTTGACGCCCACCAATGGCTTGTCCCACGCGAAGGCAAGGCCCTTTGCGGCCGACACACCCACAAGCAAACAGCCTACCAGCCCGGGCGTATGAGCCACCCCGATTACATCAAGGTGCGAGCCATGTATACCGGCCTCGTCAAGCGCCAAAGAAATAATTTCATCTATGAGTTCTATATGCGCCCGGGCGGCGATTTCCGGCACCACGCCCCCATATTTTTGGTGCAGCGCCGCCTGTGTGCGCACCACATTCGAAAGCACCCGGCGGCCATCCGCTACCACCGCAGCCGAGGTTTCATCGCATGTGGTTTCTATGCCTAACGCCAAGCTCATCACGATTCCTTGCCGCCCAAGGCCGCCCAAGTCTGCCGGACAGGGCACATATCCTGCCTATTGCGGCGGTTGCCCTGCTTTTATAGTCGCGCGACCTGCGGCCTGCAGCAACTCCGGCAAATTGCGCGTAAATGCCGACCGAGGCATCACCTCCGCAATTCCCGCAGCCTTTGCCGCTGCCGCCATTTCAACCTGTGTATGCGATAAGTAGCCCACTACGCGAGTGTGTGCTCCGACGGCTCGCACAGCCGACGCCAGCGCCTGCACATCCAGCCCGGGCAGGTCAAGGTCTACAATGATCAAGGCAGGTTGATGGGCCGCGCACGCACCCGCCAGGCCAGCTACCGAAAGTGCCGTCTGACAACTCACGCCCAGGCTCCGCGCCGTGGAAACAATTTTGACGGCGAAAATCATATCTTTTACCAGCGCCAGCACCTGCGGCGCTGGGGAGGCGGTTGCGGCGGGGTTGTTCATGCGTGCTGATCCTTAAAAAGACCTTCCATGGCAACCTCCGCAAACGCTTTGCGCGGGCCAGGCGCCTCCCGCGCCGCAAGCTCGGCAGGCAGGCTTTCGGCAGGACCCCTGCGGCCAATGGCAATTGCGGCCATCGCCTCATATTTTTCTTTAGGCACACCCAATAACTGATAGGCCTGCTCTTCAAAAAATCCACCCATCGCATGCGACGCCAGGCCGAGTTTATGCGCCTGCAGAGCCAGACACATCCAGGCGGCGCCGGTATCAAAAGCATAATGTCTGTTCGCCTTGCCGTTGCGGGCAAAGTTACGGCGGGCAAACGCCAACGCCAGCACCGGGGCTTTGTCCGCCCAGATACGATTTTGCGGCACAATTATCTGCCTGTAAATTGCCAGGTCTTTGGGCGTCGCCGCATACATAAACAGCCAGGGCTGCTCATTAAAACACGATGGTGCCCATCGGGCGGCTTCAAATAACGCAGCAAGTTGCTCCGGCGGCACCGGATCAGCTAAAAACGACCGTGGCGACCAGCGCCGCAAAAACTCTTCATCTACCGGATGCTCCGCTACGCGACCCACTTGATCCTTCGACATTGCATCAGCTCCAAAACACACACTTCCGGAGCAGTAAGCGTAACGGTTACGCCCGTTCCAATGCAACCGGGTTGCTTAGCTCGCCAATGCCTTCAATCTGCACTGTTACTTTATCACCGGGTTTGAGCCACACCGGCGGCGTACGCGCCATGCCCACACCTTCGGGCGTACCGGTCAGAATTACCGTGCCCGGCAGCAGCGTGGTAGAACCGGAAAGAAACGCAATAATCTGCCGAACGTTAAAAATCATATCCGCCGTATTAGACTGCTGCACCACCTGGCCATTAAGCGTGGTGGATATCGCCAGCTTATTTGGGTCCTTAATTTCATCGGTGGTGACAATGGCCGGCCCCAGCGGGCAGAACGTATCGAAGCTCTTCCCGCGGCACCACTGCGAACCGCCCCATTGCCGCTGCCAATCACGCGCTGAAACATCATTGGCGCAGGTAAAGCCCAGCACGTAATCGAGCGCTTTGGCTGCCGGTACATTTTTGCACCCGCGGCCGACCACAATGGCAAGCTCTGCTTCGTAATCCACCTCGGTGCTTGCCAGGTGCCGTGGAATATAGATGCTGTCGTCTGGATTTTGCACCGCCGCCGGGTTCTTGAAGAATACCACCGGAAACTCCGGAATTTTTGCTCCGGTCTCTTCTGCATGCTTGCGGTAATTCAGCCCGATACAAATGATGGCGGGCGGAACAATCGGCGCCAGCACGCGCTTCACCGCCACCGCCTGATGCGTCACCGTGTAGTTGCCCAGAATATCGCCGTCAATAAGCAAAGCGCTGCCATCGGGCCGCAGCGATCCATGCTTGACTGAATTTGTAGAATCAAAAAATCGAATCAACCGCATAGGCGACTCCGCATCAATGGTCGCAAAACCCGCACACGATCGTACGCTCGTTACAAGTTAAGCCACCAGCGGCTCTACATCAACCCATGCTCGCTTGTGCCAGCTTTCCAAACCTTTTTCCGCGAGTTGCACACCCTTGGCCCCTTCCAACAAGTCCCACGGAAATTTCTCGCCAGCCACAATATGCTTGAGAAACATTTCCCACTGCACCTTAAAGGCGTTGTCGTACGTTTGCTGGGCCGGTATTTCGCTCCAAAGTTGCAGGTGGTTGATGGGGCTGTCTATATCAGGGTTCCATACAGCGCGGGGCGTGTTGTTAAGTTGCTGGCTCACGCAATTGCGCAGCCCCGCCACCGCCGAGCCATGCGTGCCATCCACCTGCAGCGTTAAAAGATCGTCGCGCCGCACCCGCACCGTCCAAGAGCTGTTGAACTGGCAAATTATGCCATTGGCCAGTTCAAACGTGGCATAGGCCGAATCGTCGGCGGTGCATTTGAACACCTGGCCCGCTTCATCGCGACGCTCCTTGAGGTGAATGGCTCCCATGCACGAAACGGCCTTCACCGGCCCAAAAACATTGTCTATAAGATAGCGCCAATGACAAAGCATATCCAATATGATCCCACCGCCGTCTTCCTTGCGGTAATTCCAGCTTGGCCGCTGCGGCGCTATGGGGTCGCCATCAAATACCCAGTAACCAAACTCTCCGCGAACCGACAGCATCTGACCAAAAAATCCCGTGGCAATAAGTTGCCGTAGCTTCAAGATGCCGGGCAGAAACAGTTTGTCCTGCACCACTCCATTTTTTACGCCCGCCTTTTTCGCCAGGCGATACAATTCCAGCGCCTGGGCCGAGTTGGTAGCCACCGGCTTTTCGCAATACAAATGCTTGCCCGCGGCAATGGCCGCCTTCACGGCGTCAAAGCGGCGATCGGTGGTTTGTGCATCGAAGTAAATGCTGTACTGCGGGTCTTTTAATGCAGCGGCAAGATCGGTGCTGAATTTACTTACGCCCGTGCGCCTGGCCAATTCTTCAAGCTTGGCGGCGTTGCGACCAATAAGAATGGGGTCCGGCATGATCACTTCCTCATCCGAAAGCTTCACCCCGCCCTGCGCCATAATGGCCGATATGGAGCGAATAAGGTGTTGATTGGTACCCATACGCCCGGTTACGCCGTTCATGATGATGCCCACGCGATGCGTTTTCATACAATGTTCCCGCTGAAAGGTCTGTCTATATTTATCGGGTGATTTCATCACCTGCCATCGCAGCCCGCAGCCGTCGCTGCAAGGCAACATGCGCCCGGCACATGACCCATCCACCCGGCGGCATTCCCTGTGAATCCGCCATTTCGACTATACCACACAGGCCAAAAATCGTCCCGCCTTTACAAAGCATTGGACACATAGGGTCTGCCAATTTTTCTGGCGTGACGCGATATTTCATCGTCATAACCCATGTTTTTGTAGTGCAAATGCCGTTTGGTATGATTCGGCATGGCCCGACGCCCGATTTATTGGCAGACCCGACACATATTCCCAAGAAAATTTTTCTCATACCCGCATTAAATCCGCGGCGCTTTGCCCGTTGCATTCTTTGCACTCTAATACCCTTTGTGATAGTTGTGATGCCCTTGGGCTACGGCGACGACGGGGTTGTGTCGCGCACCGGCCCCGGCCTTGGCGACAAGCAGCTCTTCAGCCGCAACATGCACAACTTTCAAGCTCAAATGTTCACCGAAATAATGCCGCCGGTTGCCAAACACTACCCGATTAAAACCGGCCCCGCACATACGGCAATTGCCGGTCTTTCAATGGGCGGCGGTGAAGCTTTGATGGTGGGTCTCAACAACCTTCATTCGTTCGGTTGGGTTTGCGGGCTTAGCTCTTACTGCGGCACAAATGGCCCCGACTTTTCGCGCGTGTTTCCTCACCTCACCAGCCAAGACAATGCCCGCATCAAACTGCTATGGGTCGCGTGCGGCAGGCATGACCCCATTGTTCTCAAAGAAAATCGCAATCTTGACGCATGGCTTACCGCGCGCAACATTCAGTTCAAAAGTATCTGGACGCCCGGCGGCCACCAATGGCGGGTGTGGCGCGACAACTTTATCCACTTCGCCCCGCTGTTATTTAAAATGTAAGAACAATGCGATAAATTAGCGCAAACGTGTCAACCAATTCTTCGGTCTTTTGCGGGGCTTTATTAGCGGCATCGTACCATTGTTAGCCATTACTTTCCACGCACCACAGTTAACTGCGTCTGCTTATCCAGCTTCGCCGCCGCCTCGGCAAACGCTTTGCCGATGGGAGCCATGATCCTGGCCGCGCCAAGATAATGGAATGAATAATTGGAGGTACCCTGCAAGGCTTTCCATTCCTCTGGTGTAAAGTTTTTGGCCATAACCCTCATCTTATTTTGTAACGAGCGGTTCTTCTCTGCCGCAACTATCGCGTTAACCTTCCGCCAGTACCGACTCATCCGAGCATGGAGCATGGCCAATTTATCGAGCCAGTATGGTGCCGTCTGCACCGCTACCACGTTACCCTTAAACTGCGGGAGCAAGGTTGGCGCAACCTCTGCTTGGCGGAAGTACTTCATCTGAATGTGCCCTTTATCTACGTGCATGCCGCCAATTCCCATCACGCCAATGACAAAGGGCATATGCGGCGCCGCCAAATCCTTGCGTACATCTTCTATAAACATCCCCATGAGCTGTGAATACAGATCATAACCACCGGGCCGCTTACGTTGCGGATAGGTCCAACTATCCACCATATCGTTCCACCCCTGAAACCAGACGAAGCCAGCGAGTTCGTAACCTTGTTTTGGATTGTATTGTGCATCTACTCGCTTGATGTTCGCGAGTACCTTGCGAACATAACCTATCATCAAACGATAGTACACCCCGATAGCTTTGATTTTATCAGCCTTGATCTGTGCCATATTCGCGCCCCGCCGCTTGAGCTGCGCTATTTCGTAGTACTACAGCGCGATATTAGCTCAAGAAAATTTCATCTGCGTGCCGAAGAAAACATGTAAGGACGTGTTTTCAAGGAATCTGGCGGTATGGATGCCAATGCTATCAAGTCGTTAGAGCCTCGTCTGGCGGCGTTTCTGGAACCCTTTAGCGATTGTTTTGGCCGGTGCGAATCGTG
>JAJXZA010000231.1 GCA_021780285.1 Planctomycetota bacterium | reverse complement strand
TCAATGGTGGCCGTTCCCGTTCCCGTAGCCTGCTCACCCACTGAAATACTGGAGCCGGTGCTGAGCGAGGCGGAGCCCTGCACGGTTAATGTACCGGTACCGGAGCCGCCGATGGTCAGCGACCCAGCCGACATTAGAGTATTGCTACCCTGCACAGTAAGCGTGCCGGTCGAATTATCATTCTCGCCCAGCGATACGCTCGCCCCTGAAAATATGGCGTCGGCGGCATCCTGTACAATCAGCGTGCCGTCACCTTTTCCGCCAATAGTGACCGAAGTTCCGGTTCCGGTCATGCGTGAGCCGTTGCCATCGAGGGTAAGCGTGGAGGTTCCGCCGCTGTCGGCAATGGCCAGATTGCCCGCCAGCGAAACAAAGCCTCCGTTTTCAACACTCATGACGCCGTTGCCGTTGTCGCCGACTTTAAGCTCGCCATTGATCTGCCATTCTGTGCCCGCATCGGTAATCGTGGCTGTTCCGGTAGAACCGCTTTGGCTGGCGAGGATGCCGTTGCCGGTGGTGGTAATCTGGGCACTGTTACTAAGGGTCAGACTGCCCTGGCCGTGGCTGCCAACGGTTAGGTCGCCATCCACCGTCCAGACGGTGTTAATATCACTCACATTGGCAAAGCCCGTGGCCCCAGCCTGGTTGCCCAAAGTGGCATCGCCGGACTCGATTGTACCGTCCGCCTGTAGCGTGAGTGTGCCGCTGCCGGTAGATTGGTCACCCAAAGTGAGGGTGCCCAAAATGTTAAGGTCGCCATGGTTCTGCACCGTTACGGAAGCAACCCCCGTCTCGCCAAAATCAGCATTGCCGGAAACGGTCCATGAAGAACTTACACCGTCAATAACGATGTTGCCGCTGCCAGGCTGGGTGGTGACGCCATAGGTTTTAGCTCCGCCGGCGGCGTATGCACTGGCACTGGTAACCTCGCCACCATTTAATATGGCGAGAAAGCCGTAGCCTCCGTCGCCTACCAGGATGCCCTGCGACACCGACGCTGTAGATCCCGAGCCGGTGACATATAATTTGCCTGTTGCTCCGGCAGAGCCGACCGAACGCCCCAACGCCACATAGCCACCGGTGCCTGTCAGCGAAAGAGTCCCGCTATTTTCGACCACCATCGTGCCGACGCCAGCGACGCTATTAGCGTCCTCCGAACCCATTATCAGACTGGTGCTTATCAGGTTAATTTTTCCACCGTCGTTGGTCACAAACCCCTCTGCACCTTGGAAGCCAACGAAAACCGGACTGTTCGTTGCATCCCACGTACCCCCCGCCAAATTCAAAATGCCATAACCCGATGGTGGACCACCTCCATTCGTGTTGTTTGTAAATGGTGCGGTGGGAGCTGCGACATTGCTCCCGATGCTGAACGCGGATCCGATATAAGTTCCGCCGGGTCGCTGGCCGGAAGCAAATGCTCCTTCGGTAGATAAGGTCCCGCTCGAACTGACCTTGAGCCATGCATAACCGCCAGCACCCACCGAGAATAGGCCATTCGCATAGCCGGATGACGATGGGCCGTTTCCATTGTTGAACCCGTAAGATCCAGTGGCGAAATTTGATGACCCGTTTGCGATCGTTACCGATTGTGTAATGAGCATCGGATAATCTATAGTGGACTCTGCCAGAGCACCGACAACACCGCCGGCCCAGACAGGGATAGCCACGGGAGTAGAAGTGTAAGTGATGATATTATTACCAAGGGTGGCGGCCTCTAACTGCCCAGTGGCTACCGAATCGGGACCTGCAGCGAGAGAGTAACTCGTGTCGGAGGTAGACGGGGGAACACTGACGGCCAAAACATCTCTTATGGCCGTATAGCCACCGCTCCCGAATTGGGCAGGCACCTTTGTAATGTTCTGGATTCTTCCGCCATTGGAAAAAGTAGTAGTGCCGTAGGAGTAGGCTGGAGAAATCTCTTCCTGGAAGCTCGGCAACGCCGGTGCAACCGGCACACTCGGCGCGACCGGGATCCCGGCGGCGTGAGCACCAGCGACCGTCATCGCGGCCATAGCACACGCGATGGAAAAGATCGTGTTGGCCGAAGACCGTACGGGCAAGCGGGGGCTGCCCAAGGCATCGGGTGGAAAGTTCACTGGCTCAGTGCTTGAACCCTTCAGACGCGGCATGGCGCAATAATTCGTTGCCGCGGCCAAAAGCCTTTGCTTTTTCACACTGCTCAATCGCATAGATTAACTCCATCCCATTCTCGCACCAATATTGGACATAAAACAGCCATTGGCACCAAACGCGCCGCATTTTCGGCTTAGCTCCGCTCAATCAGCACGACGTAAGTAGCATCAGCCCTGCGGCGCAGGCGCTTTGAAAAAACGGCCTAATTAAAGGCAGAGACAGACTCGTTAACAGCCCGTCGCAATGACCATCGCAGAATATTAGGCGCGAGCCATGCGAAGTCAACGACTTATTTTTCGAAATTCCACCTGACGTGGCCGTTCTCGAAACTTCGGCACAATTTTTGAACATAGCAGCCCATTGGCTCGGCATATGGTTGAACCAATTGTTACGGTGTAAGCCATACGAAGGCCCGCCAGCCATCGGAACACCCACTACCTTCTCCACCTACCCTCTTGCGGCACAACTGCCGCATGGCGTGCCTAACTATCACTACATGCTCCATCGCGCTTCCCGTTCCCGTCCCCAAACCCCGCCTTTACGAATCTTGTGGTCTAAACCCACCCCAACACTCTGCGTGCGCGGATCTTGGCAGCCTTCAAAGATTTCCCATATTTTCTGCACTTTTGCAAAAACCGATCGTAGCCGTTCACGGGGTAAAAACCATAGAAATAAAGGTAAATAATCGGATGTTGCCAGCCATCCGAGTAAAAAATGCGCCCAAATCGGTCGCATACGGTCAGGAACCCTCATTTATTGCCTAATTTCGCCACTTTGGCCCGTGAACGGTTACAACCGATCTTGGCATCCTTCAGGAAAACCTCAATGTTTTGCAACTTTTAACTTGGCGGCCTTCAAAACCAACCAATATCCATGCATGTTTGCTCACAGCCAAACTTTTAAAAATCACCGCTTTTGCTCCCGCCCACACCACAACTTGGCATCCTTCAAAAAAATCCCAATGTTTTGCCACTTCTATCTTGGCGGCCTTCAAAACCGCGCAATATCCATGCACTTTTCCTCAGCCATGCAGCCTCAAAAACCTCGAATATCCCTGCGTTACCCCGCCTTAAGGCATGGATGCCGAAATCCCGATGCGGCATGGAGCAAGCGATCGGGATTGCGGCATACGTACCGCATGCCGTGCCTATCAGCACCTCAGTCACGCGACCTGCCCGCCAGGTCCGCAATAAACCGCTCCCGCTCTTTGAAAACCGAATATGCCCCCGCACGCCTCGCCATCTCCCGCGCGTTGGGCTATACCATAATTGGTTTACATGAGGCTTCTTCGATGCACTCTTTTACTGCCGGTGTCGAGCACGACCGCGACGCCGACCTTTACATTGGATTTGTGCCGGGCTTGCCCGGCGAGAACTCGCAGGAAGCCACGCTCGACGAGCTTCAGCAGAACCTGCGGGAGGCCCTCTCCATGCTCCGGGAGGACGGTCGCGCCGAACCAGAAAGTGATTTTGTCGGCACTCAGGCCATTCGGGTAGCCTGATAATGCCACCCCCCCATCCTCAATAAAAAACGTGCGTATTAAGAGCGCAGCGGCGCTGCGCTCTTAATTGTGCATATCGGTCATTTGCCGTGGGGCCAGGCTGGCGCGAAGAGCGTTAAGCACCACAACCACGTCAATGGCCTCTTGAATAATGGCTCCGGCCACCGGCGGTAAAAATCCGGCGGCCGCAAAGGCCACCGCGCCCAGCGATAAAACAATGCCCCCCACCGCCGATTGCAGCGCAATGCGCCGCAGACGCTGGGCGATATGCAGAAACTCATCCACACGGTGCATGGAAGAATCGAGTATCACCGCCGCGGCGGCTTCGGCGGTAACGTCCGACGCTTTGCCGAATGCGATCCCCACGGTCGCCGCCAGCAGCGCCGGCGCGTCGTTGATGCCGTCGCCCAGGTATGCGGTGCGGCCCTGAGCCGTCTCGGCCTTTACGATGGCCAGCTTTTCTTCGGGCGTTTTTTCGGCGTAAACAACATCAATGCCCACGCGCTTGGCTACATCGTGCGCTTCGGCTGCGCGGTCGCCGGTAAGCAGAATCATCCGGCTGATATTGTGTTTGGGGCCGAGATGCTGCATAAACCTGGTAACTTCAGCACGAGGCTCATCCTTAAACTGTATGACCGCGGCATAGTCGCCATCAAGCAGAACCACGCATTCCAGCCCGGCCGCCGTTGGGGGCACCTTAGCGGCAATCGCCGCCGACACCTTTTTGCGGCCGGTAATTTCAACCCGACGGCCGGCAACGGTTCCCAGCAACCCATGACCGGGCGGCTCGCGCACATCATCCACCGGCAGAAGTTCGCTGCTGCCAGCGCCCCACGCAGCCAATATGGCCCGCGCCAGCGGGTGCTTGGAGTACTGCTCCACACTCGCGGCATAGCGCAGCACGTCGGCGGGCGAAATGCCTTCCGCGGCAACCACCCCCGTGAGGCGCGGCTCGCCGTAGGTGAGCGTGCCGGTTTTATCAAAAAAGAACGTTCGACATGTCGGCAGTTGCTCGAGCACAGCCGGGTCTTTGACAATAATGCTGCGCCGCGCCGCCAGCGAAATCGCCCCGATAATCGCCACGGGAATGGCAATCAGCAGCGGGCAGGGCGTGGCAACAACCAACACGGCCAAAAATCGTACCGGATCGTGCGCTGCAATGCCCGCTGCCAGCGCTATCAGCACAGCCACCGGCGTATACAAAGCACCGAGTGTATCGCCCAGCCGCCGCAGCCGCGGACGCTGCTGCTGCGATTCCTGCATTACCCGCATAATGCGGGCATAACGAGAATCTTGCGGCGGCCGGGTGACGGTTATGGTCAAAACCGATTCGCCATTCACAGCGCCTGAAAGCACTTCGGCGCCGGGCGCTTTGGCGATCTGATAAGGCTCGCCGGTAAGGTACGATTCGTCCATGCCGCCGTGGCCTTCGAGCACCACGCCGTCAGCCGGGCATATATCGTGTGCATAAATAAGCAAAGTGTCGCCGGGTACGATCTCCGGGACGGGCACATCCACAACCGCAGTGCCGAGCTTTTTGTGCGCAGCGGCCGGCATGCGCTGGGCCAGCGCGCGCAGAACTGACGACGCGCTGCGAACCGCGTACGCCTCCAGCGCCTCGCCGCCGGAGAGCATCAACACCACCAGCGTGCCGGCAAGATATTGCCCCAACAGTGCCGCAGTAACAATGGAAATGCCCGCAAGAAGGTCTGAGCCGAATTTGCCGCGAAACAACGCTTTTAGCAGGCCCCAAACCAATGGTGCGCCGCCTAGTAGAAGCGCAATCCACAAGGGCAGATTTGATACCAGCGGCCCGGTACGAAATGCAAAATGCAGCACCAAAAAAGCCGCGATCGCCGCAATCGCCAGAACTGCAATAGCGCTATTGAGCCAACTATGCGAGTCGGATCGCTCCGCTTCGCCGACAGGGGCTGCTTGATCGCGCCCCTGCGCCTGCGCTGCTGTGGCGGCTGTCGCAGCCGTTATGGGCGTGACCGCCGTTTGAGAGCGGGCATCCGCTTTTTTCGCTGTCTCTGTACGGACCGCATCGTCTGTTTGCGTTGCCATTGCTTCTCCACATGCCAAGCCTCATTAAGGCCTCGCAAGAGATAAACCCACGCGTGCCGCAGTAACGTCTGCGGCATTCGCGCCCTGACCGTCGCAAAACAGGACTGAAGCATCATAGCCGCTGCGCCGCTGGCGGCAAGCACAGGCAATGAGCACGGCAACCGCGGTCTACCCATGTTCCTTGCGGCGTACGAATTGCAGTTATTCGCAGCCCGCACGCGTGATGGAGGCTCATGTTTAGCCCAAAGTTCCACCT
>JAJXZA010000193.1 GCA_021780285.1 Planctomycetota bacterium | reverse complement strand
CCTCATGAACTGCCTGCCCGGCAGCCCCAACAACTCGCAGGGCAACTTTTTTTATGGCAACTATTATGGCACACAGGCAATGTTTTTAGCCGGCGGACACTGGTGGGCGAGCTGGTGGCCCTCGCTTACCAAAACGCTCATCAGCCGCCAAAATGACGATGGCAGCTGGCAGGGCGGCGCGGGGCGCAGCTATGGCACGGCCATGGCGCTTATCGCCCTGCAGATTCCATACCGCCTGCTGCCAATCTTACAGAAATGATTCTGTCAGGAGCGCCTATGAATCGCAGCCGCCGGCGGCTTAACTATTTCATCATCGCCCTGCTTGGCCTGACAACGGCGCCGCTGGCACTCGCCGCATCATCCACGAACTGGCAGGTTGTGACCGCGCACATAGCCCAAAACAAGACGCTGCAAACATACCGGCATGTCGCCATCGCGCAATGGAGCCTCGACGGCTCGCTTTCAGGCACACGCGGCAACGGCGCGGGCATCAACTTAGCGAGCGACGAACTCGTGAGCCTGCGGCGCGTTGCGGCAACGCAATCACCTACGCTGGCGCAATGGCGGTTGTCGTTGCGCAACGGCGACAGCCTCGTTGGCGCGCCGCGTGCCATTGCAGCCGGTGCCATGACTCTGCAATCGCCGCTATTGGGAAAGCTGACATTTCCACTGGGCATCGTTGCGGGCTTACGGCGCGCTGGAATCCAACTGCCGACTGCCTTCGCACACGACCACGACACAATTTATTTTATAAACGGTGATAAGCTGGATGGCGTTCTTGAAGGCCTTACCGCTACATCCGCCGAGTTTCACAGTGCTCTGGGCGAAAGCACGTTGCCGCTGGCCCACATCGCCTGCATCACCCTCGGCGGCCTGCCGCCGGCGGCGCCAAAGCCACCCCTGACGGCTCAACTCGACCTGCGCGATGGCAGCCGCGTGACCGTTTCAGAGCTGACCATGAATGCGACCAGCGTACATGCATCCGCGGCAGATCATCAAGCATTGGTATGCAGCACGGGAGATGTGCTTTCAGTTCATGTGCTGGGCGGACGGCTTACATGGCTCGCAACGCTCCCATTTGCCAGCGAACAAAGCACGCTGTTCGGCATGAAGTGGCCGGTAGAAGTCAATCGCGCCGTCACAGGCCGGCCCATGCGGGTGGATGGCGTACGCTATCGGCATGGTTTGGGCGTACACGTGAATTGCCGGCTGACATTTACGCTTAACGGGCAATACACAACACTGCGACTGCTTCCGGCGATGGATGATTCTGCCAAGCCGTGGGGGCAGGCGCACTTAAAAATCACTGCCGATGGCAAGGTGTTGTACGACCAGCCGCATTCCGCACCGGGCGAGGCTGCAGCGCCGGTTATATTGCCGGTGGCGGGAGTTAAAACGCTGGAGCTATCGGCAAGCGACGATGAACACGATGGCGTGCGCGGCCGGGTTGACTGGGCAGCCGCGGCGCTGATTAAATAGGCCAGCCGGGCACTGACTGCGGCCGGCATTTCAGCCATACTCATCTGCCATGTTTGCAGCCCCCCATTTGGAATGTTTCATGAAGCAAACCACCCCCGGCCCCACCGCTCACGCTCACCTTGGGCCGCTGGACCTTGGCGCCCTGCTTTTAATTTTGCTCATGAGTTCATTTACCGCCATTGCTGTGAAGGCAACGGTGGCCGGGTTTCCGCCGTTGCTCGGCGGATGCCTGCGATTTACCGTCGCGGCGCTGGCGATCGCGCTGGTGCAGCTTATGATGCGTCGGCTGCAAATGCCCCGGCGGAGCGATATGTTGATGATCATTCTACTGGGCATCATTTGCGTGCCGATCAACCAGTTTGCGTTTTGGCGCGGCGTAGATTGGTCCAACCCCTCACACGGAGCCATGCTGTACGCCAATACCCCCGTCATGGTAACGCTGCTTTCGTGCCTGCTAAACATGGAACGCTGGAGCTTTGCCGGGCTGGCCGGGGCGGTGTTTGCGTCGGTTGGGTCGCTGGTGATTGTGCTTAATTCAGGTCTGCATCTGACAAGCCGCTTTGTACATGGCGATTTGCTTCTGCTGCTTGCCGCGGCCACCTGGAGCCTTTACCTGGTGCTTAGCCGCCCGCTCAATCAGCGTTATGGCAGCCTTAATGCGCAGCTGTATGTTTTTGTCGCGGGGGTTTTTTTTTCGGTGCCGGCGGCCATTATTGACGCACAAACAATGCACTGGGCCAGCATCGCCCTGTCGGCATGGTTGGGGCTATTGTACTTGTCGCTGGGCGTGGCGGTGGTAGTGTTTTTTCTGTTTAACTGGACCATCGCCCGGCAACCCCCGTCGCGTGTGGCAACCTTCAGTAATCTGGCCTATCCGGTAACGCTGCTATGGGAAGGCCTGCTCAAGGGGCGGGTACCAAGCATAGGCTTTGCCATCGGCTCAGCCCTGGTGTTTGTGGGCATGCTGCTGGCTGTGCGGCGCAGGCAGCGGGCGGTAACAAGCCGCGTAGCCGAGTAGCCGAAAGGCCCTGCGGCCGAGCCTCAGAGCCTGGCTCTTTAACGCCGCCGCCGGCCAAGACCGCAGTAAGCACAAGCGCAATATTGCAGTATTGGTATTATGATTCGCCAAGATGCTGCCGAAATATGCCGCACCGACGCCTGTTCTGGCACCGGCTGACTCGGGCGGCGAAATTGCCTGCGGACGAGGTCAACAGCGATGTACCAACTTACCTGTATCTGCGGTAAAACGATGGAGGTTGTGGGCGACGCACTCGGCCGAGCGGTTTTGTGTGAGAACTGCAAGCGAACAATTGTGCCGCTGCTGGCGCAGCCCGCGGAGCCTGCTGGTTTGATGGCAGCCCCCAGCGCCAATGTTGCCGCCCCGGCCGCTGCGGCTGACAACACCAAGGCCTGCCCCATCTGCGGCGAGCGCATTGCGGCCGCGGCCCGCAAATGCCGCTGGTGCGGGGAATATCTCGATACCCCCGCCGCCAACGCAACCCAGAGCAGCGCTGCGTCTGCGCCCTTGGCGGGTTTCTCGGCTGAAACAGTTTTTTCATTGCATACCAGCCAATGGGATAATTTCTGGCGCTATCTTATTTGCTTCTGCATGGCGACATTGGGCGCTGCGGGCTTTTTTATTGAGGCTTTGCACCGCTACCAATGGACGATCATTCTGACCGTGCTGGCGGCATGTGCTCTGGCAGTGTTTATTATTTATGTGCACAGCCGCCGCGTAGAAACGCACATAAGTGCCATGCGCATTGAAAAGCAATCAGGCATTTTAAGTAAAAAAATAGATTGGGTTTCGATGCCAAGCGTGGTGGACTTGGAGCTGCGCCAGGGGCTGCTGCAGCGGATTCTGGGCGTCGGCACGATAGTGATTCGCAGCAACGACACAGCGACACCCGAAATGGTGCTGTACCAACTGCCCCAGGCCCGCAAAGTATTCCGGTATTTGCAGGAACAGGTATCGCTCATCAACCAGAGGCGGCTGTCAAAACCGTAAACAAATGAGGCAAGCAGGCCCGCAGCAATCAGGCTGAGCGACGACGCGACCGGCACAGCAGCAGCGGCAGCGAGCCAATGGCCAACAGCGCTAAAGATGCGGGTTCAGGCACGGTGCCCGGCGGGTCTTGAAACGACCAAGCCAAGGCGTAGGGCACATTGGTTGCTGAGCCATCCTGCGGCAAACCAACAACCTGCAGATCGTAATTGCCGGCAGTCAAGCCGGTAAGGTACAACTGCTGGACGTTGTCTACGCTGCTGTCGCTGATGGCAACCTGCACACCCGCGGAGTTATACAGAGCCAAATCGAGATTATTCAGAGACGTTTGCAGAGCCTGCGAATAGCCGTCGGCATTGGTGAGGCCAATATTCCACACGAGCGTTGCGGTGAAATCGTAAGCAGCGCCTTTGGCCACTGTCGGCAAGCTGAAGGAGTAGTGGTTAACGCCCGGCGTCTCGCTGCCGCTGTGAACCGTATTAAAATCCCAGCCGACAAGCTGTGTTATGGGATGAGCCGCCGTTTCTGCAGCGGTGTTGGTGTCTGCCTGACTGTAAGCGGCCCTGCCGGCTGCCAACTGTTCATACGAATTGTAAACATTAAGCACGCCAGCGCCATAATGCGTGTCGAGCGGTTGCGAAGCGGTATGACTCCAGCCTGTTGGCTTGACGGCGCCATTAAGCAAAAGGGCCTTGACGGTGCGTTCGTCGGTGGCGGCGGCAGCGTAGGCGCTCTGCGTAAGGCCGCTGCTGGCCTGATAACCGTTTGCCTGGCTGCCCGCCTGTACCAGCAATGCAGCCGCACCGGCAACCAACGGCGTAGCGTAACTGGTTTCGCTGCCGGGGGCGCTGATATCAGGCTTACTGCGAAAGTCGTCGGTGGGACCATAACCGCTTGAGCCGCCGACCGCGGCAACGGCAATGGAGTTATATGCGGTGGCGGGCGGATTAATGTCGCTGCCCATCTGGGTGTAGCTGCCATTGCCCACCGCCGATACAAATATTGTGCCGTAGGTATCGGTATAGTTGTCGTAGGCGATGTTGGCCTGGGCTTCCTGAGCGGTGGTGGCTCCCTGCCCCTGGCCGCTTTGAATAATAAAGCTCTGGTTGACCACCTTGGCGGCAATGGCGGGCGGGTTGGCGATAAAGCCATTGGCCCCCACCACCGAGTTTAAAAAGTAATTCGCGCTGTAGTTGTAAACGCTGCTTACACCGGGCGCCACGCCACCCGACGAGCCATAAAAATATTGTCCCACCGCGCTGGCATGCCCCGATGCATCGGCGGTGTTGTAGCTGCTTGAAACCGCGCCGCTGCTGTTGATGTAAGTGAATGCGACGCCGGCTCCGGCAATTGTGGGGTTGGCTTCAAACGAATTGCCCGAGCCGCCACCGGATTCAACCTGTGCCACCGCCACGCCCGAACCATTGAGGCCAGGAGCTACAGCCTGCAGTTGGCCGAGTCCGATGGCGTCGCCAAGCGAGGTCTGTGCCGCCATCAGCGGCGCAACAACCAGCCCTGCGCAGGCCATGAGCAAAGCATTACGGCCTGGCAGATGCGCTTTACGAATGGACGTCGCGACGCTACGAAACGAACGATCGGTTGCAATGCCCCACATTGCGAACTCCTCTGGTCAAAGGCCAACTTAAATGTTTTGCCCCACCGAGTGACTATGTTGGCCTCCGTCAGCATGTGCTTACGCACAGCATACGGAACCTACCAGCAATTCTCGGACGAAGAGTGGTGACGTGTATCTCTCTGCCCACTTTCGCGTCTGGTTACTATTGTAACCCCACTATCGGCCAAGTCCGCTCGGCAACTTCGATAAATTGTATGCCAGCGCCCCGGCAAAAGGAAAGCAAAACTTTAGAAAAATTTCATAAGTTTTTTATAGGACGTTACAAATTCACATCAATCGCGATTTTATGGGACTTGCTCAAGATATATCTTCATGTGGTCGCTGACCGACTGCGGATTGACCTGTTGCGCATAGAGATTTGGATCGCCATGACCCGACCATACAAACAGGTCGTCGGTATCCAGCGGATTGATCTCCATTGAAAAATGCCCCATCGCATCGGTCGTGGTGCTCTTATGAACATCCATGCCTCCGGGCCGGCCGACCGACACTTCCGCTCCCGCCACCGGCGTGTGGGTACCCGCCAACAGCACCTGTCCGGCAATGTGCGTGCAGCCGCCGAGCACCGGCAGTATTGCCAGAGCGAGCAGGCAAACAGCGATTCGAGTAGCGATCTTCATTATTTTTCCTTTCAGCAGCGACGTCGCGAGCCTTCCCGCCTCACGCGGACAGACCCCTCATGGTTGCAGCAACCATAATCGTTGGGTGTGGCCACCCTTTCGGTCCCCGGGCGAACTTAAACTAGCCCGGATATTTCATAGGTTTTAGCCAGAGGTAGTCCGACGGCGATGGCCAGGGGTAATTCCGGCCGAAATTTTCGATTGGACGCGTTTGGCGCGCAGCACTC
>JAJXZA010000046.1 GCA_021780285.1 Planctomycetota bacterium | reverse complement strand
CTAGCTGGTGTTGGGCGCCGAGCGCATGCTCGCACGGCAGCGCCAATTCGACCAGCAGCAGACGTTTATCGCCAAACAGGAAGAATACATTCGGCGATTTCAGGCAGGGCAACGGGCGCGGCAGGCGCGGGGGCGCAAGACCCGCCTGAACCGGCTGAAAGAAACAGCGATGGCCGTAGAGCCTCGCGGAAAAAAAGCGGATATTATTCTCAATCTAGCCATTTCGCGTCATAGCGGCCACGAAGTGCTTAAGGTGCAGGACTTGGCCAAGTCGTTCGGCGCCAAGGATTTGTTCCGCGGGTTGGAGTTGAATGTTATTCGTGGTTCGCGAATCGGCATTGTCGGGCCGAATGGTTCCGGCAAGAGCACGCTTCTGAACATTTTGGCCGGTAAATTGCAGCCTGATGCCGGAACAGTTCATTGGGGGCATGCGGTTGCGCTGCAGTTTTACCAGCAGGAACATCAGGACCTGGACTTAAAGAAGAACATTTTTCAGGAATTGCGGGCCGCCCGGCCAACCGCATCGGAACAGGACCTGCGCGACCTTGCGGCTCTGTTTCAGTTTAGGGGCGATGACATCGAAAAGCCCGTGGGGGTGCTTTCTGGTGGAGAAAAGGCTCGTGTGGCCATGGCCAAGCTGCTGCTTAAACCCACCAACACCATTCTGATGGACGAACCGACAAACCACCTGGATATGGACACCTGCCGCGTGGTTGAGGCTGCTCTTGACAGCTACGATGGGACGCTCATACTCGTGTCACACGATCGGTACTTTTTAGACAGCGTTTGCGATCAATTGCTGGTTCTCGAGCCGGGCGACCAAGGCCCCACTTGGCGGCTCTTTGATGGTTCGTACAGCGAATATCTTGACTTTAAGCATGCTGAAAAGGCCAAGGCGTCCGCTCAGGAGCGGCAGCGCCGTGAGAATGACAATAGCGCTCGGCAGCGCGGCGGCTCTGCGCCAGGCTCCGCCAAAAAAAACTCTGCAACAAAGCCGACGGCCAGGAAGTTGCCCCTGCATTTGCAAAAATTAACGCTCGATCAACTTGAAAAGCTCGTACACGATTTGGAAGACGAGTTAAAACTACGCGAAGAGTCGTTTGCAGATGCCGCAATCGCCTCCGATCGCAAGCGGGTTGCCGAGGTCACACGCCAGTGCGATGAGCTGCGAAAAAAAATCGGCGAAAGCATGTCTGCCTGGGAAGCAAAGGCCGCGGAATCCGCAAAGTAATGTGTGGCCGGGCGAAAGAGCAAACTGTTGACAAGCATAAAAAGCGCCCCGAAGCATAATGACTTCGGGGCGCCGCTATTTACGCACACGAGATGACTTAATTAATGACCGGCCGGCGCTGCGGTGTCTTGATCGTTGTCGTGATCGTGCTTGCCGTGGTGGTCAGCATTGTGTTTGTGATGCTTGCCGTGGTGACCAGGCCAGTTATCCCGGTCATGATGGTTCATCCATCCATGACGCATCCAGCCATGGTGCATCATGCTCATTGGCGGGTGCATTCCCATCATGTTCTGCATTTGCATCATTTGCATTTGTAGTTCCATGACCTGCATTTGCAGTTGCATCATCTGCATTCGCATCTGCACCATTTGCATCATCATGCCGCCGCCCATTGGCCCACCGATTGGACCTGGCTTGTGCCCGCGCATCATGGGGCTGCCATGCGGACCATGCCGGCCCGGCATCATGTGATGATGCCACGGGCAACCTGAACCTCCCATCATAGGAAGGTGCCATGGCGCGTGTGGGCCGTGATGCTTATCGGCTGGCGGCGGCGGCGGTGGCGGTGGGTTGGGGGCGGCCGTCGCAGCGTCTGCTTGAATAACGCTGGTGGGCACCGCCGGCGCTGCTTGCGGGTTGTCCGCGGCTAGCGCTACCGGTACAGCTGCTGCTACCAGAGCAAGAGCCGTGAGCCATGCAAAAGAGGCTCGTAAGGCGTGCTTGGAAGACTGAGTTTGGCTTTTCATAAGCAACTCCTAAAAAGAGAATGAATAAAATTATTCTGCCCTGAACACAAGGCAGACCTATCAGGTCACGGCGTTGTTGAGGCGGCGGCAATGCGCTTCTCGATCAAAGCAAAGCCCATGCGCACCAGGCCCAAAAGAGCCAGGATCATTCCGACCGCTGCGGCCACCATGCCAGCAGTCCGCTGTTGTTGGGCGCGGAACCATTGATCCATCAGCGGAATCAATTCGCCATGCCATGCCATTGCGCTGTGTGGGCCGTGCATCCAGTGATTGGGGCGGTGCCGCCAGGCCCCCTCCGGGTGTTGGGCGTAAGGGCCACCGGGTCGGCGCAGAGGAATCATCGGCCCCCCGGGATTAACCGGCATGGGACGCTGAGGTGTTGCGTTTGTCGGTGAAACAGGTGGCGGCGCGGGTTCGGTGCCTGAAGCAGCCTGGGGGGCTTTAGGCGGAGGTGGGGGCATAATCCATGTTGGGAAAGCCTTGGCTCGCGGCGGAGCATGCGCTGAGGCATGAACAAACACTCCGGCGATCATGAGGCCGATGCCCAAGGCCAGCACCATGGCTCCCTGCCGCATAGATACAAGCCACAGCGGCATGGCCACCGGCAGGCGGCTCAAACCGCGTTCTATAGCAGCCTGTACCAGCAGGTACTGCTGGCGATCGCGCTGCCAGCGAAGCACCAGGTAACCGCCAACGATTAGGATCGCGGTGGTAATGCCGAGGCCAAAACCAAATGCCGAGCCAAACGCATCGGGTGGGTGCAGAGCAAAATGATGGTGAAAGTCATACATAATTTAGAAGGTTCCTACACCACGTTTGGTTGGCCGCTTTGGCCCAATCAGCAGGCCGTATCCCGCAACTACCGGCGGCCAAGGTCGTTATGTTAGTGCGAGCGCTCGGCCAGGAGGTTTCAGGATTTGGGTCTAAATAAAAGGTGGCAAGGGGCACAAACATCGCAATTGGGGCGTTTGTGGTTCGTAAAGCATGGGGGTATGTAGCATGCGTCCGCAAATATAAGTGATTATGGCAAGGCATAATTTTTGAGCCAGTTTTCGCACGAGTAGATAAAATAACCAGCACGCACGACGAAACGGGGGTTGGGTGGTTGTGGTGGCCGCCATGGCTGCCCTTGGCTGGCGAATGAGTTATGTTAAAGCGAAACCAGTGTGCGGTGGCGGGGCACTAACATGTTGCCGAGGGTAATGGTGGTAAAGGACAATGCCAGCGCTGCAGGCGACATCGCAAATGTGGAGCTATTGCGCAAGCAGGATGCCGGTGCGTTTGCGTTGCTGGTAGAGCGGCACCAGAGTTTGGTACTGGGGTTATGCCAATCACTGGGGTTAAAAGGGGCGGATATTGATGATGGAGCCTCAGAGGTTTTTGCGGCGGTTTATCGGGCACTGCCGGGGTTTGATGGCCGCAGCGAGCTAAGCACTTGGGTTTACACCATTGCTTGCCGCTGCATTGTACGATTGCGAAAAAGGCTCCGTCGTCACCCAACAGAAGAGCTTCCGGCTCAGTTGCCCGCAAGAGCCAGCGTAAGCGTGCAACCATCGTTGGACGATCGCGAAGTTCATGAGCGTTTATGGCGGGCAGTGGCTCGCCTTGAAACACGGCAGGCAATGGCGGTGGAATTGTTTTATCGGCGGCAATGGCCGATAGAAAAGGTGGCACTGGTTATGCAGTGCCCTGCAGGAACTGTAAAAACATTGCTGTTTCGGGCGAGACGGCGATTGGCAGAATTACTGGAGCCATGAAAGCCGTGCCGCCTTAGAGTAGTCGTCAGGCAAAACTGCGGCGCGCTGTATAAAGTGGAATCGTACCATGACCGACAAAGCCCAAATTTGTGAACCATTCGACCCGAACGACGCAACCGATAAGCGAATGCATCGGCTGTTGGCCGCGGCCATGGCCGCTCGCTCCGAGTATGTGCCGCCGGAGGGGTTGCCGGCAATGGCCATTGCAGCGGCACGAAGCGGCGTACGCGAGAGTCGGCAGCTTTCGTTGCGACGATTGCAGAGTGTTGGCGCAGCGTATCGTATATTAACGCTTGCGGCCGCAATCTTAATTGTTGTTGTGCTGTATCGGGGGGCGATTTTGTGGATCGGCAGCGATGTGCCGAACGCTCAAACGTCAAAGTGGATGGCAGAAAATGTGCCAAGCGTCAGTCAGTTTGTTGCTTCAGCAACCGCAGATGATGCAGAATCTAACGCAAATGCCAACAATGCACCGTCCACCGGAGGGAGTTCAGCAGTGCTGCCGTCCACACCTTCAACTGCTCAATGGACTCTGCTGCTTTCGGCTATCTTGGTGACGGGTCTTGTTATTAAAGCAATCGGCATTGCTCTGCCGGGCGATCTGCAGCGGCAAAGCATTGATGCGGATTGGCTGTCGTAACGCGGCCTCGTGCGGTCTGGTAGGGCGGGAGTCGCATCACTGTTTGTATTGTTCGTCGCTTACCTTTTCAAGCCAATCAACAACCTTGCCATCAAGTTGTTCTTGTATGGCGATGTGCGTCATTGCCGTGGTCGGCGACGCGCCATGCCAATGCTTTTCGCCAGGGGCAAACCATACGACATCACCAGGATAAATATGTTCAACCGGGCCGCCTTGGCGCTGCACCCGGCCGCAGCCGGCCGTAACGATTAACGTCTGTCCAAGTGGGTGCGTATGCCATGCGGTGCGAGCGCCCGGTTCGAAGGTAACGCTTGCCCCCGCGACACGCGCTGGTGGCGGCGCTTGGAACAAAGGGTCTACGCGCACCGTACCGGTAAACCAGTCCGCAGGTCCTTTGTTAGATGGTTGCGAACCGATGCGTTTGATTTCCATGGCTTTGCTCCTTACTTGTATGTTGTTCACAGGCTATGCGCGTAATGTGGCGACGACGTGGCATTCAACTCACCACTGGATAGCTTTGCGGTCTCGAAAAAATCCGCCTGTAGGGCCATCGTTCGGCAGAGTGGCAAGCCATACGGCGGTATCAGCGCCTTGATCGGGGCTGCGTGTGGCCCCTTCGCCACCCATGCGGGTTCGTACCCAGCCGGGGCACATAGCGTTGACCTTGACCTCGGGAGGCAACTCCTTTGCCAGTCGCACGGTAAGCGCGTTAAGTGCAGCCTTCGTTATACCATAAGCGCCGGGGCCACCCATGCCCTCGGAAAATGATCCCCAGCCGGACGATACGTTTACAATTCTTCCAGCGCCCCGTGCGATCATTCCTGGAAGCACTCCACGAATGAGACGAAGTGGTCCCGTCAGATGCACGGCAATAGAGTCGGCAATCTGGGCGTCGGTTAGCTCAAGCAGCGGCTGTTGGTGCAACACGCCCGCGTTATTGACCAGCGCATCAAGCTGGCGACCCGGTTGAGCGAAGTTTGGGATTGCGGCATCAATTGTGCCAGCAACCGCCAAGTCTATATGAATCGCAGTAACATCAAGCCCGCTGCGACGCAGTGTCGCCGCAGCATCTTCACCGGCCTTGAGGTCACGCGCCCCAAGCCACACGGTATTACCCAGCTCGGCAAGTTGGCGGACAATCGCCAGGCCAATCCCGCGATTCGCTCCCGTAACCAGCACAGTTTGTTTCATAAGATAGAGTCTCCGTAAAAACCGATATGCCGTTTTTTTACCCGACAGGGCATATTCTATAAACATCAGTTGCGTTGGAACATTCAAGCTGAATGTTGCCAACGGCGACTGTATAAACACGTGGGTAAATCATGGCTTCACCATGACTTTAATGGCCGCACGTCGATCCATGGCGCGATAGCCATCCGGTACACTGTCCAAGCCCATGACCTGATCGAACACCCGACCTGGTTGTATGCGTCCTTCGAGAACATCAGGCAGCAGTTCCGCGATGTACGCACGCACGGGCGCGGGGCCGCCGCTGATAGTGATGTTATTGTAGAAAGTCGGTTCCCATGCGGGAATCGCGGGATAATGAGGAACGCCAACGCGGCCCACTGCACCGCCGGGGCGTGTAATGCTGACCGCGGTAAGCATGGCTTGTTCGG
>JAJXZA010000083.1 GCA_021780285.1 Planctomycetota bacterium | reverse complement strand
CGCAAAACTCGCCCGGACCTCAAGGTGGGTATCTGCGGCGAACATGGCGGCGATCCATCGTCGGTCGAGTTCTGCCACCGCAGCGGGCTTAACTATGTAAGCTGCTCGCCCTACCGGGTGCCCATCGCCCGGCTTGCGGCCGCACAGGCGGTCGTTCGCGAGAAGACGGGCGATACCTACAGCACCAAGTAAGCAAAACCGGCCGGCAAGGCTGGATTTTACCCCATAAAAATATTGGAGCGCGGCAAACGCCGCGCTCCTTTTTTATTTGGGCCGATTCGCCAAGCAGAGCACGCTGCCGCGCACGCTGGGATATGGTTCGCCCATCGGCAAATAAATCGGCATGCAAAATTACCGTTCGCCAAACTTTTGGCTTTCGGCCTTTGGCACGGTGGCGAATTTACCAATGTTCAACCGCAGGGCAAATAGAGGTTATCCGGGCGTTAACTCAAAACTGTCGCTGAAGCCTATGAGTTTGCGGGCCGCAGCCTTGGCTTCAAGTACTTTACCGTCAGGCTCGCGCGGCGTTGGCGGCGGCGGCCATGTTACATGCGGCACCGGAATGCTCGCATCAAACATATGAGTACGATTACCGCCCGCCCGCTTGGCCCGGTAGAGCGCCTTATCAGCCTGGCTTACCAGTACATGCGGCTCTGCAGGGTCAAACTCGGCTATGCCGAAACTGCATGTCACCTTGACCAGCACGTCTTCATGACGAAATGACTCCGCCGCGATTTGCTGACGTAACCGCTCTGCAAGTACCGCCGCTCCGGCAGCCCCGACCGTGGGCGTTAAAATCGCGAATTCCTCGCCGCCATAGCGGCAGGAAATGTCTTCGGCACGGCAACCCTGACCAATCATGCGGCCAATGGTGCGTAATACCTGATCGCCAAATGGGTGGCCGTATGTGTCGTTCAGAGCCTTGAACTTGTCAATATCCACCATGACGCAGCTAAAGGTTTGATTCAATCGCAGGGCGTGGGCAACCTCAGCGGCAAGGCGTTCATCAAGATACGCACGGTTGTGCAGCCTGGTAAGCCCATCGAGCAGAGCACGCTGCGAGAGTAAATCAAAAAGTTCTTTGGTGCGCAGCGCCACCCGAATGCGGGCTACAAGTTCCGCGGTATCAAAGGGCTTGGTGATATAGTCCACCGCGCCAAGATTAAAGCCCTTGACCTTGTCATCGGTGGCCGATTCACCGGATAAAAAAATCACCGGCACGCCGGCGGTTGCCGGGTTGCTTTTAAGTTTACGGCAAACTTCAAGGCCATCTTCGTTGGGGAGGTTGACATCCAGCAGTATCAGGTCCATGGCTATTTTGTTGGCCACTTCCAGACCTGTCGTGCCATCGAAGGCGGAGTACCATTCAATCGGTTCAGATGCCATTTTGATCTGCAGCAACTGATGCACGATTTTAAGGTCGTCTATGAGTAATACTTTCGAGAGCACGCAGGCACCTCACATCGCCGCACTCTCATCTTCCCCACTTTTACGGCTACGGCCGTCGCACCCTTGCGACCCGACCCCCGCCATCGCTTGCTGCTTTGAACATCGGCAAAGCAAGGGGCTGCTATCAGCTTTTTCCGCAAATAAGCATGCTTCAGGCCAAGGCCTCGCAGGAACCGGAAATATCGCTTTTTTTGAAGCTAATTACACTATATTATCGCCCATAATCGCCCACGGATGCGGGTGAATTTGTCGCATGTTTCTCGGACGCAGCATCCCTGCCGGCTAGATTATTGTTTCTTTTGACGGGCGGCAAGCAGTTGTGCATCGTGCTTGCGCTCCGTTTGGATCAACGCAAGGTAGTGCTTCAGTGCCGCCAAGCGTACGTTAAGCTGACTCTCCTCGGCTTGGAGCATGTTAAGACGGTCCTGCAGAAGTGTGATGGTCGGGTGATCACCTAAATGGCCGGAGGCCGCCTGCATTTGCTCCTGCTGGGCCAGAACCAGCCGGGCCAGCGGCTGCAGCGACGTTGGCAGCGAGGTGATCTTACCGCGGCGAAGCGGATATCCACGGCCGTTAACGGTCATTTGGCAGTGCAATATGCCATGCGAATCGGTCCAGTGGCTTATCGTCACCACCGTGCCCTGCGGAGCCACCCACTGTTGCGATGGAACAACCGCCCCTGCATTAAAGGCCGTGACCTTCATGGGCAGCACCACACCAGGCCCAATGGCCGCCGGGCCAACCCCAGCCGGAACCTGCGAACGCCGCTGAACGCTCCATGGGTTTTGCAGAGCGGCCGGCACCGCCAGCGTCGGCAGGCGGCGGGGACGCCGCGAAGGTCGCACCGCAAAAGTCATGGCTTTACCCGCACGAATGACTCCCAGCCGACAGTAACTGTCGGCCTGCGTAAAGTTGATGTCCGCAATGAGGTCGAGACGTCGCACCAATGGTTTGCCATCCAGCGACACGAGCAAATCGCCCGGCTTCAGGCCGCTGCGGGCTGCGGGGCTGTCGGCAACCACCGCCACCACCAGCAGGCCCTGATGTTTCAGCAAACCCAGCAGCCGGCTTACGACGGCCGGGACATTTTCTACGGCAACGCCAATCCATTTGGGCGAAACGCCAACATTGGCGGACGCCTTTGCGACGGGTTGGCTGGCATTGCCGGCGCTGGCGGCAGCTAACGCTTGCGGCACGTTGGCCCCAAGCAACACCGGCGTGTTATTGATGAGTGCCGTCACAGCGGTCGCGAGCATCAAAGCGGCGGCAATGGCGCCCCCGCATTGCGGAGCCGCCCGTGCCACTTGCCCGGTGGCCGGCTTTACGGTGCTTATACTATCAACATTACGCTTCATATTTTATCGCAACAACAAAAGCAACCAAGCTATCGTCCGTCGCCGCAGCAAGCAGATGTTTTTAATACACCGGCGTCACTTTGGCGGCCGTATCGCGAATAACCGGGTAAGCCACCGTGCGGTTTGCGCCATCCGGCACAATCAGCAGGTGCTGCAGGCCTGAATTACCACCTCCACCGAGAAGTTCGGGAGGCAGCGGCCCCGGCAGAAATTCAATGGGTGTGCTGGCCGGCTGGGTCTTTGGACCCAAAGCGGTTTGGCCGCCGATGGGCACCCCGACGCGGCTGGCCATTTGCGCAGGGGCCTGGCGATGCAGCCCCCACATCGCGCCGCTTATGCCAAAAAGCCCGGCGGTAAGCACCAGAGCCGCCGCCATACGAAGCCAAGCCATACCGCCTTGTTGCGGGCTTGGCGCCTTGCCGATGCGCACCGGCCGTTCGGCCGCCTGCGCCAGCATCATGCGAGCAGCGCGGCGTTCCACCTGACGTTCAAGAAATCGCAGCCCCAGCAGCCGCCAATTGGTCAAACTCTGATCTATACGGCGCAGCAGCGACGTGCGGCGATCTTCAGACAATTCGTCATCCACAAGCAAGTCCAGTTCAGCTTCAAACCGGGCGTCCGGCGGAAGCGGTTCATATTGCTCGGCGGTGTTTTTTTTCATAATCAAGTCTCCAATGCCCGCAGGCGTGCTCTGTTTTTTGAGTTAGGGCGCGGCTTTTTCGGTAAGCATCGCACGCAACTTCTGGCGAATTCTAAAAAGCCTCATTTCCACGACGGCCGACGTCACACCCAACCGCTCGGCTATTTCGCGATAGGAGCAGTCATCCACATGCTTCATCATAAGCAGCTCGGCATCACGGGCCGGAAGCCTTGCCATAGCCTGCCGCAGGTGTTCGCTGCGTTCAGAGGCCAGCAGAGCATCGAGGGGGTTGGCGAAAGCCGCGGCCCCGCGACTGGCTCCACGGGCACGCGTTAAGTCTGCGGCCTCCTGCACGCGCCGCCGTGCCCTGCCCAAACTGCGCCGGTGCATCAGCGCCGCCCGAACGGTCAGCTTGTAAAGCCAGGGGCGGGCACTGTGAACGCTTTGCAGGGTTGACCAGTTCCGCATGGCGGCGGCGGCAACATCCTGCATGACATCGTCGGCGCCGTCGGTGGTCTTGAGCCGGGCAATAGCCACCGCGCGCAGCCAAGGCCCATGCATACGCAGCGCCTCAAAGGCGTTTTTAGGCGGCGCGGGCATTGCAACTGCCTCACCACCAGAACCATATTGTCCAGCGTTGCTGGTGACCACTGTTTCACCCGCTCCTGTCTACACCTATACGTTGCCGCCGGGGAAATGGGTTTTCGCCTTGTGGCTGCCGGGCCGCAGCGGATATGACGGCCCTTAACCGTTTTTTACCCCTAATTGCCCTCAAAATCACGTGTAAATAACCAAATCGTCGCGGTGAACCACTTCATCATAGTAATTCTCGGACGTCAGTAGCGCGGCAAAATCGCGGCTCTTATGGCCCTTTATTTTTTCCACATCTTCGCGGCTGTAGTTGCTTAGCCCGCGAGCCACGGTTTGCCCGGCTTCATCAACAATAACAACCGGGTCGCCGGGTTCAAAATCGCCGCCGACGCGGATGATGCCGCTCGCCAACAGCGACTTGTTATCGCGCAGCGCCGCGGCGCAGCCGGCATCCACAACAATGCTGCCCCGCTCGCGGGCGGTAAGGCCTATCCAGCGGCTGCGCGACGAAAGACGTTTGGCCGGCGGCACAATCAGCGTACCCACCGGCTCGCCAGCAAGCACGCGACGCAAAATGCCCGGCGACTTACCATTGGCGATAATGACCGGTTCGCCGGCGGTTTTGACGGTACCGGCTGCAATAAGTTTGCCGCTCATGCCGCCGGAACCCCGGGCGCTTTTTTCCGGTCGCACCAGTTGCATCACCTGCGAATCCATCTCGTTCACCACTTCGCGCACCTTGCCGCGTTCGTCAAGCAGGCCGTCTACCACCGACAGCAGCACCAGCAAGTCGGCCCGAATAAGGTTGGTAACGTGAGCCGCAATCAGGTCGTTGTCGCCAAACCTGATTTCATCCACTGAGACCGCATCGTTTTCGTTAATGATGGGCACTGCGGAGCAGGCTTGCAGGGCATGAATACAATTGCGCAAATTCAGATATCGCAGGCGGTTTTCAAAATCATCGCGGGTTACCAGTATTTGGCCCGCATGAAGGTTGTGCACACCAAACGCCGCGGCAAACATGTTCATCAGCAGGCTTTGGCCGACCGCCGCGGTGGCCTGCAGCATGGGCAGGTCGCGCGGGCGTTTGGGCAGGTTCATCTTGGCCACGCCGGCCCCGATGGCTCCGCTCGATACCAGCGCTACTTTTATGCCTCGCGCCTGCTGCAGCGCTGCAATATCGGACGCCAAACCATCAATAATGCGCGGATCGAGCCGACCCGCCGCATCGCACACCGCCTGGGTGCCTATTTTTACCACCACGCTTGATACGTTTGCGAGCAGTTGTTGCCGGTCTTGCGCCATGATTGTTCATACCCGTGTACTCTACGCCCGCGATCTTCCCGCCGGCCGCCTGATATTGGAACATAAACCCGCTGCAACAGCCAGCGCCCGCGCAAGACCTCTAGTGCTCTGTCACACCCCAAAATTAGGATTGATTGGTCGCAAACACCCCAGCTGCAAGGAGCCAGCGGCTAAAACCGGGTCCGTAGACCCATTGAGCCGCTGCGATGCCGCAGATGGGGCGTTTGCGGCCAACCCTGCTGGCGGGGGCCAAGGGGCAGTAGGCTTTGGCGCTCGTCGTCAATGTATGTTCCCATACACAATCCACCTCGCTTCGCGCCTCCAACCCCTTGGATCTCCGTCAATCCTAATTTTGGGTTGTGACAGAGCACTAGCCCTGGTACCGGGCTGGAACGGTAGCGTTTGCCATTGCTTCGCCGTGCCGCATCGGAGCCGGTCTGATGCGCCTCTCCGAGGGTAACACCCTGATAATCTTCTATAGATGTCCGCAAACAGCGGCGGGTTTTGCTCGCCCGTGGTAATATTTTCAAGATGTTTAAGCCAAAGTTCCACCTTCTCTGGCACGCATCTCAGCGCTGTAACCTCTTGTTAAATCCAGCTTTACGTCACGTTTGCGGCCGATTTTTGCCGGCAAAGTGTACCCATGTAATTGTTGTATTTAGT
>JAJXZA010000068.1 GCA_021780285.1 Planctomycetota bacterium | reverse complement strand
TTTTAACTTTGTGCGAGTGGTGCTGGGTAAAAAGTCGCTCGCCAAGGGTATCATCAAGTATGAAATCACCGAAGGGCCGCGCGTTCGCATCAATGACGTGAGCTTTGTCAATAACGTGGCCTTTCCGGATTGGTACCTGGGTTTTAAGACTGATACGAAATCGCATCTGTGGATTATTCGCTCGGGCTACCTGCGCCAAAACGATCTGCGGCACGATGAGGGAGAAATTCGCAAGTTGTATCAAGACCGCGGCTATTTAGATTGCCGGGTAGACCATCTTCTGCAGTACGATCCCACGCTTCGCCGCCTGAAGGTAAAGTTCATTATTCAGCACGGACGTCGCTATCGCGTGGGCAAAGTGCAGATTTCAGGCAATACGGTTTTTTCGACGCCGGTGCTGCTGAAAAAAGTTACCATGAAATCGGGCAAGTACTGGAATCACGACCTTGTAAAGGCTTCGCAGCAGGCCATTGCGGACATGTACGGTCGGGCGGGTTATTTGTACAGTCAGGTGGAGCCGCAGTTTGCCTATTCCAGCCGGCCGGGTATTGCCAACGTTACATTTGTAATTACCGAAGGCAAACCTTACCACGTCGGGCGGGTTATTATTCGCGGCAACACGGCTGTACAAGACCATGTGGTGCGGCGGCAGGTGCGGTTGTTTCCGGGGGGGCTTTACGATACGGTTGCGGTGCGCAATTCGGTCAACCGCATTCATGACACGCGGCTATTTCCGCATGCCAACATAACGCCGATCGGCAACGAGCCGGATACCCGCGACGCTTTGGTGACGCTGCAGCAGGGCCAAACCGGCCGCTTTATGATAGGGGCCGGCGTTTCGACGGATGCCGGGCTGATTGGGCAGGTAAGCCTGTCACAGGATAATTTCGACATAACGGATTGGCCGCACTCCTGGAGTGAACTGCTGCACGGGCAGGCGTTCAAGGGCAACGGGCAGTTTGCGCAGATTTTGCTGGAACCGGGCACCGATTACCAGCTTTATAAGGTAACGTTTGCCGAGCCGTATCTGTGGGATAGTCCCTACAGCTTTCGCAACAGCGCATACTTTTTCACCGAGTTGTTTAATTCATACAATCTTAACCGCGGCGGCGATCGCGTGACGTTCGGCCGGCGTTTTGGCGATCATTTAAGTACAACGCTGGCGTTTCGCGGCGAAACGGTGCAGGTCGGCAATCTGCAGTCGGGGGTGGCTCCGGAAATTGCGGCCCAGAGCGGCTGGCATTTTTTAACGAGTGTAAAGCCGGGAATAGCGTATTACACCACGGACAGCAGCATTTTCCCGACGCGGGGCATTGTGGCCAGCGCCACCTGGGAGCAATATGGAGCGCTGGGCGGGGCGTACAACTTCAGCAAGATAGATTTGCAGTTTACCTGGTATAAAACGATATATAAAGATTTGTTCGGGCGTAAAACCGTGTTCGCATGGCGCAATGAGCTGGGCTTTATTCCGCTGGGCAATTCGGTATTTTTTGAGCGGTTTTATGCCGGCGGCATAGGTTCGCTGCGCGGCTTTACATATCAGGGCGTAGGGCCGCGCGAAGGGTATAATTTAGACCCCGTGGGCGGAAACTTTTTAGCCGTCACCACCGGCGAAATTAACTATCCAATCTATCAAAATATTTTGCGGGGTGTGGTGTTTACCGATGTCGGCGACGTGGAGCCGAATATGCACCTGGGCACCATACGAGCCGATGCCGGTTTGGGCCTGCGCATTACCATTCCATTCTTCGGGCAGTATCCGCTGGGCATTGACTTTGCCTATCCGTTTTCGCACGGCCCGCAGGATCACTTGGAATACGTAAGCTTTGCGTTTGGCATTCCGATGTAACGAGCCGCATAAAGCATAGGCTCAGGTGGCTTTGAACAAACGCACGGGGTTTATAAGTCATGCCACAATAACGTGGTGATTGGGGCGTTCTGATCATACACGCACATTACTCTACATAAGGAGCCGAATTAATGAGTGCTGCAGAAAAACAAAGTAACAGGTTAACTGCTTTAGGTGCTACGCGTCGCGAAATGCTGCAACTGGGAGCTTTGGCTCTGGCGGTGACTGGGGTGTCGGGTTGCCAGGAGGCCATGAGCAAGAACGCCCCGATGTCGGCTGCTGGCTCCTCGATGGCGCCGCGGCGCGAAGTATCGCTTAACACGGGCTGGAAGTTTCTTAAGCAGGGTTACCCCGGGGCACAGGCTATGGGCCTCGACGACTCCGGATGGAGCGATGTTACCGTTCCCCACACCTGGAATGGCATGGATTCTCAGCGTGGTGGGCCATACTACCGCGGGCCGGCTTGGTACCGGCGCGAGCTTACCCTGCCCGCCGATGCCACCGCCGACAGCCGTAAAAGGTTCTATTTGTATTTTGAAGCCGTTGCGATGGAGGCGCAGGTATTCGTCAACGGCGAGTTGGCGATCACGCATGCGGGCGGCTTTTCCGCATTTTGCTGTGACGCAACGGATTTGCTGCATCGCAGTGGAAAAAACGTCATTGCGGTGCGGGCCGACAACAGCCCCACGCTCGACATTCAGCCCATCTTCGGAGATTTTAACTGGGATGGAGGTATGGTTCGGCCGGTGCGTCTGCTGATTTTGGACGAGCTTTGCATTTCGCCGTTGGATTTTGCAGGGCCGGGCGTTTACGTCAAGCAAAGCAACGTTACCGCCGGCGCAGCCGAGCTGGAAGTTACGACCAAGGTGCTCAACGCAGGCAAAGCCAGCAAGGCGGCAACCCTGCGATTAACAGTGCAGGATGCCGATGGCAAAGCGGCGGCTGCGGTGCAATTCGCACAAGGTGTGTCGGCCGGTTCAACCTCAGATTTGGTGTACTCGCTGACATTGGAGAACCCGCACCTGTGGGATGCGCGCAACGATCCATATTTGTACCAGGTGGTCGCGGAACTTATGGACGGCGATCGCATGGTAGACCGCGTGGTGCAGCCTCTGGGCGTGCGGTGGTTTCATGTGGATGCCAAAGAGGGCTTTTTTCTCAACAGCAAACCTTATCGGCTCTATGGCGTCTGCAGCCACCAGGATCGCCCCAACGTTGGCCGTGCGGTAAGCGAAAGCGACCTGCGGCAGGATGTGCAACTTGTGCACGAGTTGGGGGCGAGGTGCCTGCGGTTGGCTCACTACCAGCATCCGCAAGCGGCTTACAGCGAGGCTGATCGGTTGGGTATTGTCGTGTGGGCCGAAGATGGCCTGGTGAACCGAATTAATAACAATGAGCAATTTTATGCTACTTCTCATCAGATGCTGACAGAACTGATTAAACAGAATTTCAACCACCCCTCAATCTGCTTTTGGAGCCTTTTTAACGAGTTGGGAGGCAATCAGCCGTTGGACCTTGTTCGGCAGCTCAATGCACTGGCCAAGAAGCTTGATCCGACGCGATTAACCACCGCCGCCTGCAGTTGTAGCCCCGGCCATCCCATGGCTTATATTACGGATTTGGCATCATTTAATCGGTACCCGGGTTGGTATGGCGGCAGTCCGAAGCAGTACCCGCATCTACTGGACAATATCCATGAAACGGTGGAAGGCAAAATGCCCGGCAGGCCTGTTGCCATGAGTGAATACGGAGCAGGTGCCAGCATTTACCAGCACGAAACCAATGTGATGCAGCCTAACCCCGGTTCTTACTGGCATCCGGAAGAATGGCAGGGCATTGTACACGAAGCCGCATGGGCAGCCATTAAGGATCGACACTGGCTTTGGGGCACCTTTTTGTGGGTGATGTTTGATTTTGCCGTGGCGACTCGCGCCGAGGGCGATCATCCCGGCAAGAACGACAAAGGACTTATGACGCGCGACCGCAAAACGCGCAAGGACGCCTTTTACTTTTATAAAGCGCAGTGGACAACCGAACCATTTGTGCACATCACCGATCGCCGCTTTACTGTGCGGCCGGATGACCGCGCAACCTTTAAGGTGTATTCCAATTGCCAAACGGTGGAACTAATGCTCAATGGCAAATCGCTTGGCACGCAGCACGGTAAGGATGGCGTTTTCGTCTGGCCGCAAAGCCGGCTGAACATAGGCCTGAACCATGTTCGTGCAATAGGCCAAGCCGCCGGCAAGCATTATGAGGATGCCTACGCAACCGTCTACGACCCCAAAGCGCCGCATCATGCGACGTACCTGTAAGCAGGGCTTGGGGCTGGTATAAGGCGAACGCATCATGTTTTAAAACGGTGGCGTATCCGTGCCGTGGGCTGGCGGCGTGTGTTTCCGCAAATACAGCTATGCGGCTAAAATGACATTAGATTTATTGGCGTAAAGGAGTAACGCATGCGGGAAAATTTGGAAGCTGCGGTTGCAGCGCTTGAGGCGCGGATGTTGACAATCCGCGACTCTCTTTGACGTTGCGGGCAAACAGAAGCAACTTGCGGAACTCGAAAAGCGGATGTCGGCTGACGATTTCTGGCTTGATCAGGACCAGGCGCAAAAAGTCATAAAACAACTCAAGGCGATCAATGCCGCCATCGAGCCATACAAGGCCGTGGAAAAGGGCATGGGCGACGTGCGCGCCATGCTGGAACTTGGCCTTGAAGCCGCCGACGCCTCCGCGCTGGAAGAAGCGGATGCGCTGCTTTCACAACAGGAAAAAGCCTTCGGCCAGGTTGAACTTCAGGCTCTTTTTACCGGCAATCACGACCTGAGCGACTGCTATGTGCAAATTCATGCCGGCGCGGGCGGCACCGAGGCTTGCGACTGGGCTTCGATGCTCATGCGCATGTACCTGCGGTATTTTGAACGTCGCGGCTGGGATGTAAGCGAAGTGGACCGCACCGATGGCGAGCAGGCTGGCATTCGCAACATTACGCTGCTGGTTAAGGGGCAGTATGCCACCGGCGTTATGAACTGCGAAGTAGGCGTGCATCGGCTGGTGCGTATCAGCCCCTATGACGCCAATGCCCGACGCCATACCAGCTTTGCAAGCGTTGATGCTACGCCCGTATTTGAAGATGCCGACAAGGAACTGGTGATTCCCGAGCACGAGCTTGATATTGTGGCGTTTGTGCGGGCGAGCGGCCCGGGCGGCCAGAATGTCAACAAGGTCGCCTCGGCCATACGCATTACGCACAAGCCAACAGGCGTACAGGTGGTATGCACCAGCGAGCGATCTCAGGTGCAGAATCGGGCTTTGGCGCTCAATCTTATTACCGCCAAGATTCAGCGACTGGAAGAAGCCAAGCGCGATGCCGAGCTTGCCAAGATGTATGGCGAAAAGGGCGAAATTGCCTTTGGTTCGCAAATACGCAGCTACGTGCTTGATGATCGCCGCGTAAAAGATCATCGCAATGGCTACGAAGTATTCCAGCCGGACAAAGTGCTCGATGGCGAGATTCAGGGATTTATTGATGCGCAGCTGAGGTTTAAGGCTGCCGAGCGAATACAATCGGCGGGCAAAGCCAAGTCATAAAATCGAACCAGATATTGTTGCTTCGATTTAATTGTGCGATCATTGCAATGCCCATTCCATTCATATTGTGGACATTGGCGCTGCCCGCCGGTCATCACGTGGCTGTGATTGTGAATTCGTCAGGGCCGCGTGGCGGCGCATATCCCAAACTACGGCAAATGCCGCGAGCACCAGTCAATTGTGGTGGTGGGCGCAGCCGGTGGGTACTGCAGCCTGAACGATCGCGCCTTAGCGCTGCGTCGAGGTGGTTGATTTATTGGCGGCTTCACTACGATGAGTGTATAAGCGCCGGCCGTGGCGGTGTAATGCCGCCAAAGATAAACAGCGCCTATCGCAATAGCGACTGCCACAATCGTTGCGAGCAACCCCAGTATGCGTGTTCGGTGCGCTGTGTCCACGAGAGACCTCTACATTGCAAACCGCTTACATCCCGCGACTCACTTTTTTTGTGCAAGGCCGTCGCTGGGATCTACCCCGGTTGACGCACGATCTTACCGTGCGAGCCTGTCTGACGTTATACCTCTGCATGCATATTGTATCAGACCGTGAACGCTGGCGGGCAGATGGCTAGCGATCGCTGCCGGGCGGTGGGTGCCG
>JAJXZA010000283.1 GCA_021780285.1 Planctomycetota bacterium | reverse complement strand
CCCGGAGGTAGTGGAACGCGATTTTTCGTTGATGAGCGCCAATGGCATCAATGCCGTGCGCGTATATACCATTCCGCCTCGCTGGCTGCTGGATATTGCCGAGTCGCATGGCCTTTGGGTGTTGGTCGGCATGCCGTGGGAACAACATCTGGCCTTTTTGGACGAGCCGAAAGTGCGAGCCCGAATCGTCGGCGTAGTGCGCGACGGTGCGGCAGCCTGTAAGGGGCATTCGGCCCTTTTGGGCTTGGCCATTGGCAACGAAATTCCCGCGACCATTGTTCGCTGGTATGGGCATCGCCGGATCGAGCGATTTCTGCATGAGCTTTACGACATTGCAAAGACGGTTGCGCCCGACGCTTTGGTTACCTATGTAAATTACCCGACTACTGAATATCTGCATCTGCCATTTGTTGATTTTGTGGCCATGAACGTCTACCTTGAAACGCGAGACAAGCTTTCGCGGTATATCAGTCGTTTGCACAACATAGCCGGTGATAAACCGCTGGTGCTGGCCGAAATCGGGCTTGACAGCGGCAGCAAAGGCGAACGCGAGCAGGCGGCAAGCCTGGCCTGGCAGATCAGACGCGTGTTTCATGGTGGATGCACCGGTGCGTTTGTATTTGCATGGACGGATGAGTGGTTCCGCGGCGGCTGCGACATTTTAGATTGGCACTTCGGACTCGTGACCCGCAGCCGCGACGAAAAGCCGGCGCTGACCGCAGTGCGGGAGGCGTACGGTCGCATTCCGTTTGGGCCTGATGCGCATTGGCCTCGCGTAACGGTTGTTGTCTGCAGTTACAACGGTTCACGCACCATTCGCTACTGCCTTGACAGCGTGCAAAACCTGCGCTATCCGGACGTGGAAGTCATTGTGGTGGATGATGGCTCGACGGACCAACTCGCCGAAATTGTTCAGCAGTACCCGGTGAAACTCATTCGTTGTAAGAATCAGGGGTTAAGCGCTGCCCGCAATGTAGGGCTGGAGGCGGCCACCGGCGAAATTGTGGCATACGTTGACGATGACGCCGCGCCCGAGCCAAACTGGCTCATGTACCTCGTCAGCGCCTTTCGCACGGGCAAGTATGTGGGCGTCGGCGGACCTAACATTGCCCCGCCGGGAGAGGGGTACATCGCCGATGCGGTGGCCCATTCGCCGGGCGGCCCTCTTCATGTTTTGATAACCGACACCGAAGCGGAACACATCCCCGGGTGCAACATGGCGTTTTTAACCAAGGCGCTGCGGGCCGTGGGCGGGTTTGATCCGCAATTTCGCATCGCAGGCGACGATGTTGATTTGTGTTGGCGCCTGCAGGAAAAAGGCGGCAAACTTGGCTTTTCGCCGGGGGCGGTGGTGTGGCACAAGCGGCGCAACAGCCTGCGGGCCTATTGGCGACAGCAGCTTAATTATGGCAAGGCCGAAGCCATGCTGGAACGCAGGTGGCCCGAGCGCTACAACGCCTTTGGGCACATCAGTTGGCGTGGGCGCATCTATGGGCCGGGAATCTGGGAGTTTTTAAATTGGGGGCGGCGTCGCATATTTCATGGCACATGGGGTACGGCTCTGTTTCAATCGGTGTATCCGGGATCGCCCAATATCATTACCTCGCTGGCGATGATGCCGGAATGGTACCTTGGGGTGCTGGTTCTCAGCTTGCTCTTTATGGTAGGGCTGTACCAGCACCCGATTTTGCTCGGGTTGATTTTGGCGGCGGCTGTTCTGGCAACATTGCTGCAGGCTGTGATAGGAGCTTTTTACAGCGCTTTTGATGAAATACCGCGCACCCGCGGCCAGCGGCTGAAGCTGCGCTTGTTGACAATGTACTGCTATCTCGTGCAGCCGGTGGCGCGATTGAGCGGCCGATTATCACGGGGGCTTACGCCATGGCGCATGCGCTTTCCCCGCGGTCTCGACATGCCGGTACCGCGCGAGTTCGCCGTATGGAGCGAAACCTGGCGAAGCGCTGCCGACCGGCTGGCCGATTTTGAACTCTATCTGAAAAAGCAGGGCGTGTGCGTGCGAAGAGGCGGCGATTTTGACCGCTGGGACCTGGCATTCCGCAGTGGCGTCTTTGGCAGCATTCGTGTACGCATGGCCATCGAAGAGCATGGCAACGGCAAACAGTTGGTGCGATGGCGCTCGTGGCCGGTGTTTCCTAAGTTTTACCTGGCGTGTGTGCTGGTGCTGGCACTTCTGGGCCTGCTGAATATCGGCGCTCGTGCCTGGCCGGGGGGAGTGCCGCTGCTGTTTGCCGCGGCCATACTGGCCTTGCGGGCTTCAATGGATGCGGGTGGGGCCATGGCTTTGCTGTTTAATTACGTTGGTCGTGCGGCTCCAGGCGAAATTGAACTGCGGAGAGAACGATGAACCGCGCCGCAAACGATACCACCTGTGAAAGCGTTAACACCGCGGCGGGTTCACCAGTCGCTTTCGCAGTGGCGGCGAAACCGTCGGCAAGCGTAGTGGAATCCGTTGCCAAACGGCCGCCCGGCGCATTCGCTGTCGCAATACGACTGCTGCGAATTGCGGTGCGCGGTGAATTTTGGTCTATTTGTGCAGGTCTGGCTCTGATGCTTACAGGGGCATTGGTGGGGTTGCTGCAGCCATGGCCGCTGAAATTTATTGTGGATGCTCTAACTGGCGCAACAAAGCCGCCGCCGCTGCTCGCGCAGATCGCCAGCGGCTTACCGCAGGGCGCTGGCCCGCATGCGGCTAAGTTGGCGTATATTTCTGTGCTTTGTCTTGGGCTGCTGCTTATAAGCGTTATAAGCGCAGGGATCAATCTGCTAAGCACTTGGGTGCTGGTTGCCGCCGGATTGCGCATGGTGTTTAAACTGCGATGCCGTATGTTCGATCATATACAGCGGCTTCCCGTGAGTTTTCACGACGCAAGCACGGTTGGAGATTCGCTGTATCGTGTCACCTGGGACACCTATTCAGTGCAAAGTCTGTTTAATCAAGGCTTGGTTCCGGGCATTACCGCTACGGTTACGCTGGTCGGCATAGCTTTTGTGATGGTTCGCCAGGATTGGAGCATTGGCTTGGTGACCCTGCTGGTTGCCATCATTCTGGTGGTGCTTATTCGCCGGTTGGAAAAGCCCACCACAGAACTTTCGACCATGGTGCATGAGCACGAGAGCGGTGTAAGCACCCGTGTACAGCAGACCCTTGTCGGCATTCGGGCGGTGCAGGCCTTTGGCCGAGAAGCCTTTGAGTCCGACCGGTTTGCCCAACAGGCGTCAAAAAGTCTTTCGGCAAGCCTGCGGCTGACGGTATTGCAAACCGCGGCGCAAAGCGGCGTGGCGATTTTATTTGCTTTGGGCACGGCGGCAGTGGTATGGCTGGCGGCAAGGCGTGTGATTGCCGGGCAAATGAGCGCCGGCGATGTGGTGCTGCTTGCCGGTTATGCGGCCATGCTTTTTAAGCCGCTTGAAACGCTTTCTTATACGGCCAATTCCATTCAGGGATCGGTGGCGGGGGCGCGGCGTGTATTCGAAATTTTAGATCGGCATTCAAGCGTGTCCGATGCGCCCAACGCTCGCACGCTAAACCATCGGCCGCGGGGCGAAGTGGCGCTGAATAAAGTCAGCTTTGAATATCGTCCCGGGGTACCGGTACTCAGCGAAATTGACCTGCGTATGCCGCCCGGCTCGGCCATAGCGCTGGTTGGGCCGTCGGGCGCCGGTAAGACAACGCTCGCGTCGCTGCTGGTGCGGTTTTACGATCCAGTTGCCGGATGCATTACTCTGGACGGCGGCGACATTCGAGGTATTACGCTTGAATCTCTGCGGTGCAACATTGCCATTGTGCCTCAGGAGCCGGTTTTATTTGATGCCTCCATCGGCGAAAATATTCTGTATTCGCGGCCGCACGCCTCCGGGGCTGATTTAGAGGCGGCCGCGCGTTCTGCCGGCGCATGGGAGTTTATTCAATCGCTTCCGCAGAGGTTTGACACGCCGGTGGGCGAGCGTGGGGTGCTGCTGTCCGGCGGACAAAAGCAGCGGATTTCGCTGGCGCGGGCGTTCTTAAAAGACGCCCAGATCATTGTGCTCGATGAACCCACCACCGGGCTGGATGCACAAACCGAGGCCGATCTGCTGGTCTCGCTGCGGCGGCTTATGGCCGGCCGAACCACCATTATCATATCGCACCACTTTTCGACTGTTCGCTTTGTGGATCAAATAATTGTGCTCGAGCGCGGACGCGTGGTACAGCGCGGCACCCACGAAGCGTTGATTAAAAAGCCCGGGCTGTATCAATCTTTGTATCGGCTCCAGCACGGCGATCCTGCGGCGGAGGCTCCATGAGCGAGTCGGCGGCAAACCAGCCTGTATGGGACGGCGGCAGCCTGCCGGCGGGCGTGGTTGTGGGGCGGGGCGTGGTCATTCGCGGCACTGCGGCGCTGCGGCGCTTTCGTTCGCAGCATGCTGACGGCCTGACCGTTGGCGAAAGCAGCACGCTCGATGGCGTGCAGCTTTCGGTAGGACCGCAGGGACGCATCAGTATTGGGCGGTTCTGCTGCCTGACCAATGCAATCTTAATGTGCGACGAGCAAATAAAAATCGGCGATTATGTGCTTATTGGATGGAACGTGGTTATTGCCGACACCGATTTTCATCCGCTGGCGCCGGCCCAGCGCGTCGCCGATGCTTTGGCCTGCTCGCCGATCGGTAAAGATCGGCCCCGCCCGAGTGTGGAGTGTCGGCCCGTACACATTGGCAGCAATGTGTATATTGGGCCTAACGCAACCATACTCAAGGGCGTGCGTATCGGCGATGGCGCCTGGATTGAGCCGGGCAGTGTGGTAACGCGCGACGTGGCGGCCGGTGCGCACGTGGGAGGCAACCCGGCCAAGCCCGTCGCCCCACAGGACGGGGAGACCGTCTGATGAGCCGCACAATCTCTGGTGACTGGCACAATGGCGTCATACCCGACAACGTGGTGATGCAGCCGGGCTGTTATGTCGAGACCTCTTACAGCTTTCATTTGTATCGCAGTCGTCGCCCCCGGGGAGTGGTGTTGGGCGAGGGGTGTTCAGCCTATATAGGTTGCATGTTTGACATGGGGGAGCAAGGCGCTTTCAGCGCCGGTCGCTGTACGCTGCTTAATGGTTTGTGGCTCATTTGTGATTCAAATGTAAGCATCGGCGACTACGGGCTGATTTCATGGAATGTTGTCATCATGGATAACTACCGGGCTTCCCGCGATGCGGCGGCGCGCCGCGCAATGCTGCAGCGCTTCGCCGCATCGCGCGATCCGGCGGCGCTGGCGCCGGTAGATGCCAGGCCGGTAAGCATCGGCAATAATGTTTGGATCGGTTTTGATTGCTGCATTCTGCCCGGCACGGTTATTGAAGATGGCGCTGTCATCGGCGCTCGTTCTGTGGTGAGCGGTCATGTGCCCGCATATGCGGTGTATGCCGGCAATCCGGCTCGGTTTGTCCGGTGTCTTGTCAAAGAGGAATCGCGTGCAGATTAAACCAGTCGGCTCCAAGCCGCGGATCATCGTATCTGGCATTTTGTTCTGGTACCCGCTGGCGGGTGTCACCTGGCAATTTTTGCATTTTATGCTGGGGCTGCGGCGGTTGGGCTACGATCCGGTTTATATAGAAGATTCGTCACGTTGGGTTTATAACCCCGCTCTGGCCGACTGTACGCCCGACGCCGAGTATAACGTGTCGCGTATCGCTCCTGTGCTGGAGCAGTTCGGCCTGAAAGACTGCTGGGCCTTTCGCGGACGCTACGAGGGCGGCCGATGTTGGGGCCTCTCTGAGCTGCAAATCAGTGATCTGTACCAGTCCGCCGATGTTATGCTTAATGTCACCGGAGCACAGGAGCTTCTGCCCGAGCATGCACGCTGCCCCGTACGCATTTATTGGGAAACCGACCCCGTGGTATCGCAGATACAGGTCGAGCGCGGCGACGCGGCCGTTATTGCGGCGCTCGACGGCCATACGCATCACTTTACCTATGGCGAAAACATCGGCCAAAGCGATTGTCCGCTGTCGGCGGCGCGGTATCACTGGCGGCCTACGCGCCAACCGATC